>CALGTJ010000597.1 GCA_937901435.1 uncultured Rhodobacter sp.
CTGACAAATAGCTGTCCAGCAGGACGGGGCTGTCGCCAGAGACCACAGCCGCCTCTGCGATGTAGCGTTCCAACTGGGCCGTGTCGCGCACGATTTCCATGGCGCGTCCACCCAGCACATAGGACGGCCGGATCACCAGAGGATAGCCGATCTTCTTGGCGGCCTCCATTGCCTCTGCATCGGTCGAGGCAATGGCATTGTTGGGTTGGTGCAAGCCCAGCTTGGTGACCAGCTCCTGAAACCGCTCGCGATCCTCGGCCAAATCGATGGCATCGGGCGTCGTGCCTAAAATCGGGATGCCAGCTTCGTGCAAGGCATTGGCCAGTTTCAGCGGAGTCTGCCCGCCAAATTGTACGATTACGCCATGTAGCGTGCCGTTGTCCTGCTCGCGGGTAAGGATCTCCATCACATGCTCGTATGTGAGGGGTTCAAAATACAACCTGTCCGATGTGTCATAGTCGGTCGACACGGTTTCGGGGTTACAGTTGATCATGATCGTCTCGTAGCCCTGCTTGGACAGCGAGAAACAGGCGTGGCAACAGCAATAGTCGAACTCGATCCCCTGACCGATGCGGTTCGGGCCACCGCCCAGAATAACGACCTTTTTGGCGTCACTGGGCCGCGCCTCGCATTCGACTTCGCCCATGACCGGGCTTTCGTAGGTCGAGTACATATAAGGCGTCTGCGCCTCGAACTCTGCCGCACACGTGTCGATGCGCTTGAACACCGCCTTGACGCCCAGATTATGCCGCGCACGGCGCACCTGGCCTTCAGACCGGCCCGTCAGCTTGGCCAAACGCGCATCGGTAAAGCCCATCATCTTGACGCCGCGCAATCCCGACTCGTCCATGGGCAGGCCGTTTTTGCGGATGACAGCCTCGGCGTCGATGATTTCGCGGATACGGGCAAGGAACCACGGATCATAGGCGGTTGCGGCCTGGATCTGATCGTCGCTGAGGCCGTGGCGCATGGCCTGTGCAATCACACGAATGCGATCCGGTGTCTGCCGGGACAGTTCGCGCACGATGGCGGCCTGCTCTGGCGCGCCCTCAATCTCTATTTCGTCAAAGCCTGTCAGGCCCGTCTCCATCGAGGCCAGCGCCTTTTGCATCGATTCGTGGAACGTCCGCCCAATCGCCATGACCTCTCCCACGGATTTCATCGCGGTGGACAGCAGCGGCTCAGAGCCGGGAAATTTCTCAAAGGCAAAGCGCGGGATCTTGGTGACCACATAGTCGATGGTCGGTTCGAAACTGGCAGGCGTGACCTTGGTGATGTCGTTGTCAAGTTCATCAAGCGTATAGCCGACGGCCAGCTTGGCCGCGATCTTTGCAATCGGGAAACCCGTCGCCTTGGACGCCAGCGCAGAAGAGCGCGACACGCGCGGGTTCATCTCGATCACGACCATACGTCCATCAGCGGGATTTACCGCCCATTGCACGTTCGACCCGCCGGTTTCGACGCCGATCTCGCGCAGTACGGCGATAGAGCCGTTGCGCATGATCTGATATTCCTTGTCGGTCAGCGTCAAGGCGGGGGCAACGGTGATGCTGTCACCCGTATGCACGCCCATCGGATCGACGTTTTCGATGGCGCAGACGATGATCGCGTTGTCGGCGGTGTCGCGCACCACCTCCATCTCGAACTCTTTCCAGCCCAGCAGGGACTCGTCGATCAGGATTTGATTGACGGGCGAAGCGGCAAGGCCGGATTTGCAATAATATTCATAGTCTTCGCGGTTATAAGCGACACCACCGCCCGTGCCGCCCAGCGTAAAGGCGGGCCGGATGATCGCAGGCAGGCCCACATAATTAATCGCGTCCATACACTCTTGAAAGGTATTGGCAATCGTCGCCTTGGGATTTTCCAGACCGATGCGGTCCATCGCCTCGCGGAACAGCTTGCGATCTTCTGCCATCTCAATGGCGGGACGTTTCGCTCCGATCATCTCGACGCCGTATTTCGCCAGCACACCCATTTCTTCGAGCGCAAGCGAGGTGTTCAGACCTGTCTGTCCGCCCATTGTTGGCAGCAGCGCGTCGGGGCGCTCCTTTTCGATGATCTTGGCGACGACCTCTGGTGTGATCGGCTCGATATAGGTGGCATCGGCCAGTTCGGGGTCGGTCATGATCGTGGCGGGGTTCGAGTTTACCAGAATGACCCGGTATCCCTCTTCGCGCAGGGCCTTGCAGGCTTGCGCGCCGGAATAGTCAAACTCGCAGGCCTGTCCAATGATAATAGGGCCCGCGCCAATGATCATTATCGACTTGATGTCGGTTCTTTTTGGCATGGCAGCCCCCGGTTTTGGCAAATTCTCCGGGGTTATAGTCCTGCGCGAACCGGGCGCAAGCCCTAAGCTGTGCCCTGTGGCCTCTGGCGCAGATTTGCAGTGACCACGCAGAAAAGCGCCAGCATCGTTCCCGCCCCGACGCAGGCAAGGCCCAGATCGCTTTGGAACACGCTTTCAAGTTTTGGTAACGCCATGTGGCTGGTGAGGGTCGCCACTGTGATGATGCTGACGGCCCCGATGCGGAAGGGAAGCAAGCCGATGAGCGCGGGTAGGAGGAAAAGCTGTGGCAGAAAATAATGGGCCCAGCCGAGGGGGCCAAAGAGATTGATCAGCAGGGAAAACAGGAACAGCCGGGCGACGAGGCGGCGGTCTGCGTCCAGTTTCGTGGTCGCGAAGATGGCCCAGCCGAGGCAGAGTATTAACAGAGCTTTGGACAGGATCTGCACCAAAGCGATCTCTGGCAGGCGGAAATCGGCAGCACCTGCGGTGATGGGCGGGGCAAGGTCAAATGACGTTGCGACACCGTAAACAAGGATCTCTGCGGAATAGGCCATCGCGGTCACCAGCGGCGATGCGCTGGCAGCGGCGGCACTTGTCAGGAAATCCAAGTGTAGCTGAACGCCCGCCAACATCAAACTGAGCAGGCCCAAGGCGGCCCCGGTGATTGTGAACGCGACAAGCGAGCGCCATTGCCGGTCGAACAGGAAGATCAGGACAAGCCCGGCAGGTGCAATTTTCAATGCAGCAGCGACGCCGAGAATGCCCCCGGCTAAGACGAAGTGGCCACTGGAATACCTCTCGAAGGCCAGCAGAATCAGAAAGACCACGACGATTTGTGGCTGCAAATGCATCACGGCGCCAAAGCTGATGACAGAGGTTACGAGCAGGCCCAGCGTTAATAGAACCCAACTCCACGCGGGCAGGGCAAAGCGGCGTGCCATGCGCCAGCACAGGCCAACGCTTGCAATCATCATGGCAAGTTCAATCACCGCCATCACGTTGAAAAACGTATAAGGTCCGATGACTTGGGTCACAGGGGACAACAAAACAGCCCAAAGGGGCGGGTAGACATAGGGCAGGGCCGTCTTGCCGGTCAGGCCCAATTCCGGCAGCAATGGCATCCAATTCGGCGGCACCCCGTTAAAGAAATGTGGGGGCGCGTCATACATCAACTCTGGCATTCCGGTGCCATGAACGTAGGCCGCCATGTAGATCGCGCTTAGGTCCGGGGGAAAGCCATTCCAGATCCCGCGCAGGACCATGAAGGCGACTACGACCAATAGGGCGCAAGCCACGGTCATGCGCAAAACCTGCGTGGACGTCTCTGTTTCAAAGCGACCGCCTTGATCTGATGCAAACGCCATTTTTTGCAAGTGCCCCTTGTCAGTTTCTCGGTGTCGGTTTTTCGGTGTTGTTACCTCGAGTTTAAGCGGCGAAATTGGCGACAATGTGGCCAAGTCTCCGCGTATTATCTTTGAGAATGGCAAAATACCTATGGTTTTATCGCCCAGAACGTCAAAGCCTCGACCACAAGCTCACCAACAAACGCCCCCAATCCCTTGACTTCCCGCCGATTGCCATGTGTATCGGCGCAAATCCTCTATTCGTTCCGAAAAGGACCGCAAAAATGCACGCCTATCGCAGCCATACATGCGCCGAACTCAACACATCCAACGTGGGCGAAACCGTTCGTTTGTCCGGCTGGGTGCATCGCGTGCGCGATCACGGTGGCCTGCTGTTCATCGACCTGCGCGATCACTATGGGATCACTCAGGTTATGGCAGATCCGGATAGCCCGGTGTTTTCGCAGATTGAAAAGCTGCGCTCTGAATGGTGCATTCGGATCGAGGGCAATGTGATGGCGCGCGATGCGAGCCTTGTGAACAGCAAGATTCCGACTGGCGAGATCGAGGTGTTTATCCGCGGTCTCGAAGTGCTTGGCGAGGCACAAGAACTGCCGCTAATGGTTTTTGGCGAGCAGGGATACCCCGAAGAAACACGGCTGCGCTATCGTTTTCTGGATCTGCGCCGTGAAAAACTGCACGAAAACATCATGTTACGCAGCAAGGTCGTGCAGGATCTGCGCCAGCGTATGTGGGCGCAGGGCTTTACCGAATTTCAGACGCCGATCATCACCGCCTCTTCGCCAGAAGGCGCGCGCGATTTCCTTGTTCCCTCGCGCCTGCATCCCGGCAAATTCTATGCTCTGCCGCAAGCCCCTCAATTGTTCAAACAGTTGATCATGGTCTCGGGCTTTGACCGCTATTTCCAGATCGCACCGTGTTTCCGGGACGAAGATCCGCGTGCAGACCGCTCGCCGACGGATTTTTATCAGCTTGATCTCGAGATGTCTTTTGTCGAGCAACAGGATGTCTTTGACGCGATCCAGCCGGTGTTACAGGGCTGTTTCGAAAAATTCGGCAAAGGCCGTCCGGTGGATGCGGAGTGGCCGCAGATTTCCTATGCGGACGCGTTGAAATGGTACGGCTCTGACAAGCCGGACCTGCGCAACCCGATCAAAATGCAGGATGTGTCAGAGCATTTCCGCGGGTCTGGTTTTGCGATTTTCGCAAAATTGCTGGAACAGGACGGAACAGAGATTCGCGCAATACCCGCGCCGACCGGTGGCAGCCGCAAATTTTGCGATCGCATGAACGCCTATGCGCAAAAAGAAGGTCTGCCCGGCATGGGTTATATATTTTGGCGCGATCAGGGCGAAGGGCTTGAGGCCGCTGGTCCTTTGGCCAAAAACATTGGTCCCGAGCGTACCGAAGCGATCCGTCAGCAGCTTGGTTTGGGTGTGGGCGACGCTGCGTTTTTCCTTGGCGGCAAGCCATCGGCCTTTCAATCTGTCGCAGGGCGTGCGCGCAATGTGATCGGCCAAGACCTGAACCTGACGGATAAAGACCGCTTTGCCTTCTGTTGGATTGTCGATTTCCCGATGTATGAAAAGGATGAGGACAGCGGAAAAATCGATTTCTCGCACAACCCGTTCTCTATGCCGCAGGGTGGGTTAGAGGCTTTGGCTGGCGACCCGCTTGACGTGCTTGGGTTCCAGTATGACCTTGCCTGCAACGGGTATGAGCTGATTTCGGGGGCGGTGCGCAACCATCGGCTTGACGTGATGTATAAGGCGTTTGACCTGGCCGGTTACGAGAAGACAGAGGTGGAAACCCGCTTTCCTGGACTGGTCGGTGCGTTCAAATATGGCCCCCCACCGCACGGCGGTTGCGCGGCGGGCATTGACCGCATGGTCATGTTGCTGGCTGACGAGGCAAATATCCGCGAAGTGATCATGTTTCCGATGAACCAGCGCGCCGAAGACCTTATGATGGGTGGGCCATCTGATCCGTCGAACGAGCAGTTGATGGAACTTGGCCTGCGGATTATCCCAAAAGAGGCCTGACACAATTGTGTCGCCCTCCGTGATGGTGGGTGACACAGGGTGCTTTGCTTAGCCTGACAGCACGTCCGTTTGAACATCGTTGGTCGCCTCGAAACGCACAATGTCCGTTTTGGTCACGACGGTGGCCACGATGGCCGTGCTCAGGGACAATACACCCAGCGAAAAAATGGTCCAATCCAACGCTTCGCGCAGGCGGTCTTTGATTTGTGGATTCAATGTAAAATCTGACATGGCAGGCTCCGGTTCAAGGATAGCAGCATCCTGATCACTGGTATGATCTGAGAACCGGGTGAAAATTTGGTTGAAAACGGATGTTTTTGTGAGGCGCGTGGCGGGATTGTGTCATCTGAAGATCTGGGGCGTCGCCGGAGCAAAGGTACAGAGAAACAGGCCGCCAATGGCAGCAAGTTACTGGCATGACGCCATTTTCAGATCACGACTTGTCCTTCCAGCCGCTCTTGTAGCAGCCCCGCGACGCGGGCAAGGTCGGACCCGATCGCAGCCCCGGTCATGTGTGATTTCGCAAGATCGCTGGCGGCGGCCTCTAGCGCGTGATCATGCGCGCTACGGGCCACACCAGTCAGGAATTTTGCCACATAATCAATGGTCTCGCCGTGATCCGAGGTGGTCAGCAGGTCCGCCACATGGGCCAAATCATCGCGAAATGCGATCTGATCGGGCGATATCATTTCGTTAGAGACCAGCCTTGGTCCCTTGGGTTGTTGATAGTTCGGCAGGTTTTCAAGCACCGCTTTTTGAAACACAGCAAGGCTTTCAATCGGTTTGGGTAAAAACCCATCGGCCCCGGCGTCCATGGCTGCGATCAGGTTCCGGTCATCGCCTGATGTGGCAAGAATCACTGGCACCCGCGCTTTGGCATGTGCGAGATCCCGTATCAGTTCGATCCCGGACCCGTCCGGAAGGCCCTGATCAATGATCACGACGCTGGGCATATACACCCCAAGATGCCGTCGGGCGGCTGACAGGCTATCGGCACGCCGGATCCGGGCACCGCTGCGCAAACACAGCAGCCGCACGGCCTCTGACGCGAACCGACTGTCTTCGACGACGAGCACTGTCAGTCCTGCAAGCGGGCGATCCGAGTGACCGACGGGACCAAGCAGAAGAGGGTCAAGAGTGATTGGCATGGCACTGACTCCTTCAATAAAACTGACTTGATTAAGACCGAAGATAATGAATCCACGGTTAACCGTGAGGCCGACTGCGGCGATTGTTCCGATTGCGTTGCACGCGACGCAAAGCGATAAGCGCAAAATTCTGACAGGAGCCTGCCCATGATCGGTCGTTTGAACCATGTTGCCATCGCCGTGCCCGACCTTGATGCGGCCTCGGCGCTATATCGTGATACGCTTGGGGCCAAGGTCGGCGCGCCGCAGGATGAGCCGGATCATGGGGTGACAGTGGTGTTTATCGAACTGCCCAACACCAAGATTGAATTGCTCTTTCCTTTGGGTGAGAGCAGCCCGATCCAAGGGTTTCTGGACAAAAACCCCTCTGGCGGGATCCATCACATCTGTTACGAGGTCGAGGATATCATCGCAGCGCGTGACAAACTGGCGGCTGGTGGCGCGCGCGTGCTGGGGGGCGGAGAGCCCAAGATCGGGGCACATGGCAAGCCCGTGTTGTTCCTGCACCCCAAGGATTTCACAGGCACTTTGGTCGAATTGGAGCAGGTCTGATGGCCATTACATCCGCACTCGTTCTGTTCGCCGTGATCTGGTTCATGGTGCTTTTCATCGCCCTGCCGATTCGCCTGCAGACCCAGGGAGATGTTGGAGAAATCGTCCCCGGCACCCATGCGGGATCGCCCGCGAACCTTGATATCCGCAAGAAATTCCGCCTTGTGACGGCGATTTCAGTCGTTCTTTGGGTGATCATCGCGGGCACGATCACCTTTGGCGGAATCAGTGTGCGCGATCTCGATTGGTTTGACCGGATGGCGACCCCAGCCGGTGAAACAAATGGGTAAAGGTTGCCGCGCCGAGGATTGGAATGATCAGGTTCAGCAGAGGCATCATTAGCGGTATTGTCATCAGCATCCCCGCGACTGTGATCGGCAGGACATGCACGCGGAACGACTCTTTTGCGCCGCGCCGCCCCAGCCGTCGCATGGCGGCGATCTGATAGTATTCCCGCCCCAGCAGGAACCCATTGAGGGCCAAAAATATGAATGGCGCCAGTGGGGTGAAGAAAACAAAGAGCAACAGCGCGACAAAATTTGCGCCGATAAGCAGACCCAGAAAATTCAGGCTGTCCAAAAGAGATTGCTGAAAGCCCAGCCTTTCGACGGGGGGCAGGCCGGGGTAATGCCTGTCCTCGACCGCCTGCGCCACGTCCTCCAGGAACAGGCTGGTAAAGACAGAGGCCACGGGCACCATCAGAAAGATCGACAGGATCATCATCAGCAGGACAGAGCTCCATGATAGGAGGTCGTTCACCCATGTGACCTCGCCTATGATCGGCAAAAAAACCGAATCCGGCGTCAGCCAGTTCACGAAGCCCAGAAACGCGGCATAAACCCCGAATAGCAACGCCAGCGTCAGTCCGAGGCCCATCCAAAGCACCCGGCGAAAACGTGGATCGCCGATCTGGCCGAGCGCCTTTAAGAAGTCGGCAAAGATCATTCGGCAACCCAGCTTGTGATCGCGCGCAGGTCGGGGCGGGGGCGGTCTGGTGGCGCGTTGGTTTCGGTGCCGATATGGATAAGGCCCGCGACGCTTTCGTGGTCCTGCAGCTCCAGACCTTCGCGCAGAAATATGCGGTCATGGCTGGCCCAACCGCTAAGCCAGTTCGCGCCCCATCCAGAGGCAAGGGCTGCGTTCAGCATCGCAAGGCAGACGGCCCCGGCGGAATAGACCTGCTCGATCTCTGGGATTTTTTCGGATGCCTTGGGGCTGCAAATCACGGCAACGGCGAGGTCTGCGGTCCCATATTGCGCCACGCCCTTGTCGATCTTGTCTTGATCCAGACCCAGATCTGCGCCTCGTTTGGCCGACAGCAGGGCAAGGCGTTGCAACGCGGCCTGTTCCAGCACGATAAAGCGCCATGGTTCCAGCTTGCCGTGGTCGGGGGTGCGCGCGGCGGCCGAGATAATCGGCATCAAGGCGGTCCGGTCCGGCACAGGTCCGGTCAGGGTTTTCGCCGGACGAGAGCGCCGGGTCAGCAAGAAGTCGAGGGCTGCGGGATTGGGATCTGGCATAAAGCCTCCGTTTTCAGGTACATCGGGGGCCGGACGCAGCGGTTCAAGAGTGCGCCCGGCCATGATCTATAGCGCTTTGATCTCACAGATGAAATTCTGCCAGTTCGCCCAGCATCTGCGAATAGACGGCCTCGACGCGCGCATTTGGCTGGCGCAGGGCAAAGGTCTGCTCATAGGGGTCGGGGGCGTGGATCGCGCTGCCTGACATCTGTTCCAGCACCGCGTGACCGCAGAAGGGCACGTAGACCTCGGAATAGCCGCCCTCATGGGCCATCATCAGACGCCCGCCACACAGATCCTGGGCGGCCGCCATCAGCTTGCGCGTCATCTGACGAAAGGTGTCAGCGGTTGCCATCATCCGGGCCAGTGGGTCAATCGCAGAGGCGTCATAGCCGCAGGCAATCAGAATGACGTCGGGCTTGAAGGCTTGCAGGGCGGGTACGACGATCCGATCGATCGCCTCTAGATAGGTGTTGTGCCCGGCACCAGGGGGCAGAGGGATATTCTTGTTAGTTCCGCGGGCCTTACCTTCGCCGATGACATCTGCGTCGCCTGTGTCCATCGGATAGTTGTGTTCTTGATGGATCGAGATCGTTAGCGTGTCCGGGTCATCGAGAAAGATCGCCTCGGTGCCGTTCCCATGATGCACGTCCCAATCCACCACGGCGATTCGTTCGGCCAGACCTTCAGCGCGAGCCGCACGGGCGGCGATGGCGAGGTTGGCGAGCAGGCAGAACCCGTTGGGCCAATCAGGCAGACAGTGGTGCCCCGGAGGACGGCTGAGGGAGTAGGCATTGCGCGCCTCGCCTTTGAGAACCTTGAACAACGCGCCCTTGGCGAGACCCGCAGACAAAGCCGCGATCTCAAAGCCTCCGGCCGCAAAGGGCGTGCGCAGGCCGACCTCGCCGCCCCCCGAATCAGAGAGGCGCTTGAACTCTTGCAGGAAGGCTTCGGGATGGACGCGGCGCAGATCCTCCCATGTGGCTTGCGGTGCGCTTTGTGCGTCCAGATCGCGGATCAGGCCTGTCACATCCATCAGGTTCTTCATGCGCCGCTTGGTTTCGGGGTTTTCGGGCAGGCCCCCGGCGGCCAAAGGTTGCACCAAGCCACCAATCGGCAGGGTGAAGGAATAATTTCCCCCGGCGTGCCAAAAGCATTGCTCGTCCCAGAAAAACGCCGTGCGGGTCATGTTCGCTCCTGTTAGCATGAATGTCCTGAGGCCACCTTAAGACGCCACACCCAGAGGGCCAATGTCGAAAACACCCGTTGATCTGTCCCACCTTGCGCGGCCCGGTGCAGAGATCGCTGTGCGCGTTACACCCAAGGCCGCGCGTAATATGATCGAACTTCGCGAGGGTCAGATTCGAATCTATACCACCACCGTCCCCGAGAACGGCAAAGCCACCGCAGAGACGACCAAGCTGCTGGCAAAGGCGCTGGGCGTCCCGAAATCGCGCCTGAGCCTGATCAAGGGGCAAACATCGCGCGATAAACTCTATAAACTCGTCTGAACCCGCGATCCTTCGTCTTGACGCCCAACCGCTTTGCCCCTACACCCCGCAAACTAGATTTGAGGGCGCTGCTGGTGCAGTGCCCTTCTGTATTGAACCGCTGCCCGATCCCGAACCCTTCTTGGTGACCGGGAGCGATGATCAACCGAAGGAAGACGCCATGTCGCGCCGTTGCGAATTGACCGGAAAAGGCCCTATGTCGGGCAACAACGTCAGCCATGCCAAAAACCGCACCCGTCGCCGGTTTTTGCCAAACCTGAATGATGTGTCCCTGATGTCCGAGACTCTGGGCCAGACCTTCAAGATGAAGATTTCCGCCGCTGCCCTGCGCAGTGTCGATCATCGTGGCGGTCTGGACGCGTTCCTTGCCAAAGCCAACGATGTCGAACTGTCGGCAAATGCGCTGAAAGTCAAAAAAGCCATTGCAAAGGCTCAGGTCACCGCCTGAACCCTTTGATATGCTTAAGTCTGATGGCCCCGCGTTCGTAAAGGACGCGGGGTCGCTGCATTTTGACGCGCTTGGCCTTTGGACGACTTTTCTCTCTTTCCCCGTTTCGCGAAGTGGCGCTATAGAGCCGCCATGACGATGATCCGGTCCCTTGTTTGCTCGGTCTTGCTGCTGTCGATGGTCCTGACCAGCGCATCGATGGCTATTGCGCGCGGCTCGCAAGATGTCGCCAGCGGGACGATGGTGCTTTGCACTGGCACGGGTCCGATCAGCGTACAAATCGACGCAGACGGCCAGCCGATTGGGCCAGTTCATTTCTGTCCCGACTGCGCGCTTGCCTTCTTTGCCACCACCGCTGACCCTATGGCCTGTGCGTTTGTGCCGCTTGCCCGCGATCTTCGGGTCCAGATTCCGCTGTCCCTGCTGCTGGTCCGGCAACCGGGCCAGACCCGTGCCAATGCTCGTGCGCCGCCTGCTGTGTGACCCGTCTCTAACCTCACACCAGTTTGACACAGCGCACAGGACAGATTCCAATGCCACTTCGTATGACAACCGCGATGATCGCGGCCCTTCTTCTATCCACCCCGGCCTTTGCCGAAATCACCATCGCGGACGCCTACGCGCGCGTCGCCAGCCCCGCTGCCAAGGCCGGTGCCATCTTTCTGGAACTGCACAACAGCGGCGACAGCGATGACCGTCTGGTCTCTGCCACCAGTACGGCGGCCGCGCGGGTCGAGCTTCATACCCACATCGATCAAGGTGGTGGCGTGATGAAAATGACCGAGATCGAGGGCGGTATCGCCGTGCCCGCCAACGGGATGCATCTGCTGCAACGGGGCGGCGATCACGTGATGTTCATGGGGCTGATCGAAAGCTGGCATGACGGGGATGTCATTCCCGTCACTCTGACCTTTGAAAAGGCGGGGGATATCAGCTTTGAGGTCGCGGTGGACCTGAACCGCAAACCCGGAATGGGGATGAGCCACGGAGCGATGAAGGACGGGAAAATGACCCATGGCGGTATGAAAGACGGGGCGATGAACTAAGCCTGTCTCAAGACCTCATCAACCCATGCCGGCACCTGTTTGCCCGCTTCTCCCTGCCGGGTCTCGTCAAAGACGGACCCGGTTGTTTCCAGATTGATCTCTAGGGTTTGCGCGCCGCCAGCGGACGCAATCCGGACAAAACCCGCCGCAGGATAGACTGTGCCGGAGGTCCCGATGGAGACAAAGAGATCGGCCTCGTAAAGGGCTTGTTGGATGTCATCCATCATATGGGGCATCTCGCCAAACCAAACCACGTCGGGCCGCGTTGCAAGCGCGTGACACGCGGGGCAGGGGTCCTGAGGCGTCATAATCGCGGGCGCGTTCCAGCGGTGGCCGCAGGATGCACAGAGCGCGCGCAAAAGCTCTCCATGCATGTGCCAGACCCGATGATTGCCAGCCCGTTCATGCAGGTTGTCGATATTTTGCGTAATGATCACCACGTCGCCGGGAAATTCGGCTTCGAGCCGGGCAAGAGCATGATGCGCGTCGTTCGGAAGGGCGGCCAAACAATTGGCCCGCCGCGCATTGTAGAAGTCATGCACGAGACGAGGATTGTGGGCAAAGCCCTGTGGCGTGGCCACGTCTTCGAGGTCGTATTTGGTCCAGAGGCCATCTTTGTCGCGAAACGTGCCCAGCCCGCTTTCGGCACTGATGCCCGCGCCGGTCAAAATCACGATACGCATCATTAGAAAATCCCCAGTTGGTTATAACTGGATCAAAGTGCGACCGGTGAGGAAACGCAACCGGATTGAGGCCCTGCGGGCCGCTTTATCCCTAGCACCGCGCGCGGCGCGGCGCATTTGTGCCGGTGGAGTGGTCTAGCCGCAATAACTGGCGGCGGTATTGCCAAAGGTTTTATAGCGCTTCCAGAAGACTTCGTGCTGCGAATTATGCGACTGTCGAATTTCCTGCGCCATATGCGGTTCTGAAAAGAACTTGGCCGCCAGACGCTGGTCATTGTTGCTAAGCGTCACATCGGCCGCCTTTTGGATGCAGCCACACAAAGATTTACTGGCCGCGCGGCGATCAGATTTGAGGCAAGCCCGCTCGATTACGCCAGCCTGCGCCACAGCGCCGGTAGTTGCCAAGATAAGTGCCGCTAATTTAAGTGACTTCATCATTCGACTCGTTTGATCTTTTTCCTTGTAAGGGTTAATGCCCGATTCGGATCACGCGCCAAATGCCCCTTGTGGTCGCATGTCCCCAATCGGCAAAACTGCGCCGATGCCTGTGCGCCAGAGGCGGTGTTAACCAAGGATTGTGTTGGGAATGTGGCGAATGCTTGGGAAAGCCACAAAGCCCCGATCTGCGCCTTTGCCCCGCCCGTCGGCCCACGCCTTTGCGGCGCTTATCGCGGTCTTCAACAACTCGGACTCGCGAAAAAAGCCGCAGCGCCAGCCGGTATGCCCCTTGCAACCAAAATGTTTGCTGTAAGGTCGCCCCTTCATGCCTACCAAGGGGGGATCGCAAGCAACCTTTGCCAAATGTGTTGATGATCCTTGCGATTGTAGCCTTGCGCGGTTCTGCTTTGAAACTGCCAGATGCCTCACAAAACGCGGAGCGAGCGGCAAACATACGCGCAGTGCCGAGAAATCATAATTTGCAGGAACCTGCGTTGGAGTATCACCACCCATTGACCACCCCCCAAATCCGCATCATATCCCAACTATGACTGACCTCGCACATATCCGCAATTTCTCCATCGTCGCGCATATTGACCATGGGAAATCCACGCTTGCCGACCGACTGATCCAGTCGACGGGCACGGTACAAGATCGTGACATGAAAGAGCAGATGCTCGACGCCATGGATATTGAGCGCGAGCGGGGGATTACGATCAAGGCCAACTCGGTGCGGATCGAATATAAGGCCAATGACGGGCAGCTTTATATCCTTAACCTTATCGATACCCCCGGCCATGTAGACTTTGCCTATGAAGTGAGTCGGTCGATGCGTGCGGTCGAGGGGTCTTTGCTGGTCGTGGATGCCTCGCAAGGGGTCGAGGCGCAGACTTTGGCGAACGTCTATCACGCGCTGGACGCAGATCACGAGATTGTGCCTGTTCTGAACAAGATCGACCTGCCTGCGGCGGAACCGGACCGCATCAAAGAGCAGATCGAGGATGTGATTGGGATTGACGCCTCTGACGCGGTGATGATCTCTGCCAAGACCGGTCTTGGTATTCCCGATGTGCTAGAGGCCATCGTGAAACGTCTGCCCGCACCCAAGGGCGAGCGGAATGCCCCGCTCAAGGCGATGCTGGTGGATAGTTGGTATGATCCCTACCTCGGCGTGGTCGTGATGATCCGCGTGATGGACGGGGTGATCCGTAAGGGTGACCGCATCCGTATGATGAAGGCCAAGGCGATCTATGGCATTGATAAATTGGCCGTTCTCAAGCCCAAGATGGTGGATATCCCCGAGCTTGGCCCCGGTGAGATCGGCATTTTCACCGCCTCGATCAAGCAGGTGCGCGACACCAAGGTCGGCGATACGATTACAACTGAAAAGAAGGGCTGCGAGGAGGCTTTGCCTGGCTTTAAACCCTCTATCCCGGTGGTGTTCTGCGGTCTCTTTCCGGTGGATGCGAACCAATTCGAGGACCTGCGCGACGCGATTGAAAAGCTGTCGCTGAACGACGCGTCCTTTAGCACCGAGATGGAAACCTCTGCCGCTTTGGGCTTTGGCTTTCGCTGTGGGTTTCTTGGGTTGCTGCACCTAGAGGTGATCCGCGACCGGTTAGAGCGCGAGTATGACATCGACCTGATCACCACCGCGCCCTCGGTGATCTACAAGATCCACATGTGCGATGGGACCCTGTCGGAACTGCACAATCCCGCCGATATGCCCGACCTGACCTTTGTCGATCACATTGAAGAACCGCGCATCAAGGCGACGATCCTTGTGCCGGACGAATACCTTGGCGACGTGCTAAAGCTGTGTCAGGACCGCCGGGGCATCCAGTTGGACCTGACCTATGCGGGCAGCCGCGCCATGGTCGTCTATGACCTGCCGCTGAACGAGGTGGTGTTCGACTTCTATGATCGCCTGAAATCCGTAACAAAGGGTTACGCGTCCTTCGATTACCAGATGGTCGGCTACCGCGAGGACAGTTTGGTCAAGATGCAGATCCTTGTGAACGACGAGCCGGTCGATGCGCTGTCGATCATGGTCCACCGCGACCGGGCCGAACAGCGTGGCCGCGCCATGGTCGAGAAACTCAAAGACCTGATCCCGCGCCATATGTTCAAAATCCCGATTCAGGCGGCCATCGGCGGCAAAGTCATCGCCCGCGAGACCCTGTCGGCCATGCGCAAGGACGTGACGGCGAAATGCTATGGCGGAGACGCCTCGCGCAAGCGCAAGTTGCTGGACAAGCAAAAAGCCGGTAAAAAGAAGATGCGCCAGTTCGGGAAAGTCGAAATCCCTCAGGAGGCGTTTATTTCGGCGTTGAAGATGGATGGGTGAGTCGAGAATATCACATTTTGGCTTTAGAACACATTTTCATGCTGGGTGGGATGGTTTTTGTTGATTTGTATTTGGCTACTTCTATCATTGGTGCGGTAACGTTCCCGTCAAATGAGGAGTGAGTATGGGCAGTACGTTTAAGATTTGGCCATTCGGCATTGTAATGACAGCGGTAATATCAATAGACGTGATTGCGTTGGGCTTAATTGCCGCTTTATACCTAAGCTAAGGATGTGAATGAAGTCTAAGTTGTTATACTTAGACTTCATTTTTACACTATTTGGCCTTGTGATTTATGTATTCCATCATCGATAGAACTAAGGCTGATGCTACGAAGACGCCGTGAATAACCGCAGTCCAGTAGAGAGCGCTTATGTTAAGATTAGCATCCGCATCCTTAAAGTCGATCTGCATGAAGCCCATCAGAAGGTGGATGGATGAAATAATTACTATTGATGCTGCAACCTTTATTTTCAATTATCCAACATCTAGTTTCCCGAACCAAGATGGCACCCCGTGAGACATACCTATTCTTGATACTGTGTTCTCATAACCACCTATCAATACCATAACCACAAGTGACCCAATGAGTAACAGATCCAAAATTGAGAGGATCGCGGCTACTGCAAAATTCAGGCCCGCCTTCGAAAATTCTCCAGCTTCGTTAGGTGATCTAATTTCGCCCATATATTGGAAAACGTAAATCGCAACCTTCCAGCTCTCGAGCATAACTAACCCAAATATTCCAAGCATAGAAATCACAACTGGAAAAAAGTATAATATCGCAATATAGCGTATTCTTTTTAGCCATGAGTCAACATTTCTCTCTCATTCCTCCGATGGGTGGTACTGCTCTTCTGCTTCCCTAACCATTTGCTTGGCGATTGAATCAGTAATTTTATCAGCGACCTTTTCCTCAAGCTGGCTTTTTATTTTTGCAATTACTTCATCTGGAATTTCAAGATCATTCTCTGGCGTCGAGTCATGCGCCCGATTGGACGCATGAAGGCTTTTCAAGTCCTCACGGTACTCGCGATATACTCGATCAGTAATGGAGTTGGTGAGGTGCTCGGTCAATTCATGAAGGTCGAAGTCTTCATACCGTTTTTTTCCAGCCATTACTTGACCTTTACTTTTCAGGGTTCCAATTAGAGGGAAGCATGCACGCTGTGGACGAAGCCTGCAAGGCTAATTGGCACGATACTTGAATTGTTTGTATCTTAACCCTAACCCGGATTATTCACCACGGTCGGTTGGCGGCTGCGGTATGAGAGTGATC
>CALGTJ010000598.1 GCA_937901435.1 uncultured Rhodobacter sp.
CCCGAAACATGCGCTCCGGTAAAAATGGGATAAGACCCTGACACCTTGGCATCGGGGCGGCTGTCGATCACTGCGGCCACATCGACCCCGGCGGCCGTCAGGTCGCGGGCCGTGCGATGGGCGTCGTCATTATTGCCAAACACCGCCACACGTTTGCCCGGTGCCACACCGTAACGGTTCACATAGGTGCGCACGGCCCCAGCCATCATCACACCAGGACGGTCGTTTGACGGGAAAGCGATCGGACGTTCCAACGCGCCCGCCGCCAGTACCGCCTGTCTCGTGCTGATCCGCCAAAAGGTTTCCAACGGCGCGTCACCGGGCATCGCGCGGTGCAAAGCAACACGTTCCAACGCGCCATATGTGCCACCGTCATAGGCCCCGGTCACAGTCGTACGTTGCATAAGGCGCACGCCCATGTCGCGCAACTTGGTTAACATCGCTTCGACCCAAACAGGCCCCGGCTTGCCATCAATCTGATCCGTCTCGGCCAGCAACCGCCCGCCCATGCGGCTGTCCTCATCCGCAAGGATCACGTCCAACCCGGCTTGCGCCCCCGCCAGCGCCGCCATCAATCCGGTTGCCCCAGCGCCAATGACCAGCAGGTCGCAATGGGCAAAGGCTTTGTCATAATTTGCCCGGTCCGACACTTTTGACAGCGCCCCCAGACCCGCTGCGCGGCGGATCACAGGCTCGTAGAGCTTTTCCCATAAGGATTTCGGCCACATGAAGGTTTTATAATAAAATCCGGCACTTAAAAAGGGCGACAGCAGGTCGTTCGCCGCCATCAAATCATAGCGAAGCGAAGGCCAGGCGTTCTGGCTGCGGGCCTCTAGTCCATCGTAGATCTCTTGCACCGTGGCACGCACATTGGGCGTTTGCGCCGCTCCATGCCCGATGGTCATCAGCGCATTCGGCTCTTCTGACCCAGCCGTCAGGATGCCGCGTGGGCGATGGTATTTGAAACTGCGCGCCACAAGGCGCACTTCATTGGCAAGCAAGGCCGAGGCCAGCGTGTCACCCTGAAACCCGCGGTACTCTGTGCCATCAAAGGTAAAGCTGATCGGGGCTGTGCGGTCGATCAACCCGCCTGTCTTCAGCCTCATGATTTGACCTGCGACGCCAGTCGCGCCCCTGTTATCTGATGGGTCACCGTGTTGCGTTCGACCACCAGCCACGCGGTGCAGCCCGCGCCGTGATACCACAGATCGCAGGTCTCTCCGGCCGGGTTGTCGCGCAGGTGCAAATAGTCGTCCCATGCGGTCTTGCCCGCCTGCGGGTCGGGCCGGTCCAGCGCCACAGACGCGCCTTTATAGGTGAATTCGCGCAGATCCCTGTCTCCGCAGATCGGGCATGGAAGACGCATCAGATCGCCTCTTTCTTGAGCTTAGTGTAGGTTGTGTTGCGCACCGGTGCCCTCCTCGTCCATCAAGCCATGGCCCGTGCGGAACCGATCAAGGCGAAAGCCCGTGGCGGTTTCATGGGGTCGATCCTGCGCAATCAGATGCGCGAAGGCAAAGCCAGACGCGGGCACAGCCTTGAACCCGCCATAGCACCAGCCGCAATCGATATAGAGCCCTTCGGTATCCGTTTTGTCGATAATGGGCGAGCCATCCGGCGTCATATCCATAATCCCGCCCCAGCTGCGCAGCACTTTGGCCTTGCCGATCATCGGCATCAGGGTCATCGCGGCCTCCATGACATGCTCTTGCATCGGCAGATTGCCGCGCTGTGCATAAGAGGCGTAAAAATCCAGATCGCCGCCAAAAACAAGGCCGCCCTTGTCGGATTGGCTGATATAGAAATGACCCATGCCAAAGCTGATCACATTGTCGATGCAGGGTTTTAACCCTTCGCTGACAAAGGCTTGCAGGATATGGCTTTCGATCGGCAGGCGCATCCCGGCCAGCGCAGACACCTGACCAGAGCGCCCCGCGACCACGATGCCGACCTTCTTGGCCCTGATCGCACCGCGCGTGGTCTGCACACCTCTGACCTTGCCGTTTTCGATATCGATTCCAGTGACTTCACAGTTCTGCAACAAATCGACCCCGCGCTGATCCGCGCCACGCGCATAGCCCCAGGCCACGGCATCATGGCGCGCAGATCCGCCGCGTTTATGCAGCAAGCCGCCATAAATCGGAAAGCGCGGCGTGTCGAAATTCAGGAAGGGCACCAGTTTGCGCACACCCGCCGGGTCCAGCAGTTGCGCGTCGTCGCCCTGATTGATCATCGCATTGCCACGCCGCGCAAAAGCGTCGCGCTGCCCATCAGAATGGAAAAGGTTCAGGATCCCGCGCTGGGACATCATGGCGTTATAGTTAAAATCCTGCTCCAACCCCTCCCAGAGTTTCAGAGAGTGACTGTAGAATTCGGAATTGCCGGGCAAAAAGTAATTGGCGCGCACGATGGTCGTATTGCGGCCCACATTGCCACCGCCAATGTACCCCTTTTCAACGACAGCAATATTCTTGAGGCCGTGTTCCTTGGCCAGATAATAGGCCGTCGACAGGCCATGTCCGCCGCCACCGATAATGACAATGTCATATTCCGGCTTGGGATCGGGGTCACGCCAGACTGGCTTCCAGCCTCTGTTGCCGGTCAATCCATTCTTCAGAATTTGCCACGCTGAATATCCCATAGGCGTCCTCGCTGAGTTCACCCGGACTAAAACAACATACCCACAGGACTGCAATCGCGAAGGGCGACATCCGGCAAGCAGGTTTTAATTAATTCAACGGATCGCGAAAAGTTCCGACTGGGCCACGCCCCAGTTTACAATGGCAAATGGGGCGCGGTCACGGGTTTTGCGGGCTAAAGACCTTTGGCGCGATAGCTGGTGGCGACGCGATCGATGGCG
>CALGTJ010000599.1 GCA_937901435.1 uncultured Rhodobacter sp.
CAGCACCTGACAGAGTTCGCAGCGAATGAGGCACCTTTACAGGATGACTACATCGACTGTTGGACCGACTTGGAAAAGAAATTCAATGGTACAGCAGGTAAAAAATGACGTCACTTATCTGCGATAAGAAGAACCGTTTGTCAGTTCACTCATTCATATTTTCAGAACCAAAGGACATTGCATGACCATGCTGCGATCATGGGTGGACAGCGCAAACAGCGCCAAGACCCCCTTCCCCTTGAACAACCTGCCATACGGTGTGTTTTCTATCGACGGGGATGACCCAAGGTGCGGCGTCGCCATTGGTGACATGATCCTTGATATGGCCGCCCTAGAACAGGCCGAGTTGGTGCAACTTGATGAGGAACCCAGCTTTGATCTACCGTTTTGGAACGACGTCATGGAACTTGGGCCCACCGTTTGGAACGAGCTGCGTAAAACATTGACCACGCTGCTATCAGAAGGTTGCGAACACCAAGACACGCTTCGCCAATTCCTCGTTCCCCAAGCAATTGTCGAAATGCATATGCCGCTCGTGGTTTCAGAATTCACTGATTTTTATTCAGGCAAACATCACGCCCAAAACGTTGGCACAATGTTTAGAGGTCCCGAAAATGCACTTCCGCCGAATTGGCTGCACATCCCGATTGGGTATAACGGACGCGCATCGTCTGTCGTAGTTTCCGGCACCAAAATCACACGGCCAAACGGTCAAACGAAAGCCGGCGATGCAGACATGCCATCCTTTGGCCCCTGTCAGCGTCTCGATCTCGAATTAGAAATTGGTGCCATCGTTGGCAGGTCTAACCCATTGGGGCAACCTATCACGGTTGCGCAAGCCGACGAGATGATTTTTGGCTTTGTTTTGCTGAACGATTGGTCCGCCCGCGATATCCAAGCATGGGAATACCAACCTTTAGGTCCATTCCAAGCCAAAGCATTTGCAACAACGATAAGCCCATGGATCGTTACGCAAGCCGCACTAGAACCGTTCCGCACATCTACTCCCGATCGCGAAAACAATTTATTACCTTATCTTGCCGAACCAAAACCAATGCTTTTTGACATTAACCTGTCTGCTTCAATTGCACCCGCAGGGAAATCGGCCACTACAATTACGCGCACAAATTAC
Organism: uncultured Rhodobacter sp.; assembly: GCA_937901435.1. The sequence continues at coordinate 1,133 of CALGTJ010000599.1, forward strand.
AATCAAATATATTACTCCGCAGCACAACAATTGACGCACCATGCCTCTTCAGGCTGTGCGATGCAGGCTGGTGATTTGCTTGGATCGGGCACAATTTCGGGGCCAGAAAAACATGAACGTGGCAGTCTTTTGGAGCTGTCGTGGGGCGGTAAAGAGCCAATCACGCTCGATACTGGTGAGACGCGAACTTTCATCGAAGATGGCGATACACTGACACTTCACGGGGCAGCCCAAGGTAAAGGGTATCAAATCGGCTTTGGCACCTGCGAAGGTACAATAGTCCCTGCACCTAAATTTCCAGCGTGAAGATCATCGGGGATATCACAGCTCAGATATCCCTAATCAACATGTTAAAGTCTATGGATAACTTCAGTCGGTGCTGTCAGACGAATGAGAACTTGCATCAGATTGCTAGCGCAGCCTAAATCTATGCAC
>CALGTJ010000600.1 GCA_937901435.1 uncultured Rhodobacter sp.
AATATTCGATTTCAACTGCTTGTCATAGGACGCCCCCAGCGGCATCCGCCACGCCCCCTCGCCCTCGGCCCCTGCCGCCTTCAGGAACGCATTGCACAAGTCGTCATCGTTGGAAAACACGCCCGCATTGTCGTGGCCCAACCCGATGATGATCGCGCCCGTCAGCGTCGCTAGATCCACCATGCCGCTCGGCTTGAACCGCTCTTGCGCGTACCACATCACATCACACAGAACCAAACGCCCCTCGGCGTCGGTGTTGATGATCTCGACCGTGTCACCCTTCATCGAGACGACAACATCGCCGGGGCGGGTTGCGCGCCCGTCGGGCATGTTCTCGACCAGCCCGACGATCCCGACCACATTCGCGCGGGCCTTGCGCAGCGCCAGCGTTTTCATCACGCCCGACACAACACCCGCGCCGCCCATGTCCATGGTCATGTCTTCCATGCCCCCGGCAGGTTTCAGGCTGATCCCGCCCGTATCAAAGACCACCCCCTTGCCGATCAGCGCAAAAGGCGCCTCATCCGCGCCGCCCTTCCACTGCATCACCACGACCTTGGACGGGCTCTCGCTGCCCTGCCCGACACAGAGCAGCGTGCGCATCCCCAGCCGTTCCAGAACCTGCTCTTCCAGAATCTCGACCTCGACGCCAAGCGCGCTCAGCTCGTCCAACTGGTTGGCAAATTCCGTGGTGGTCAGCACATTGGCCGGCGCATTCACCAGATCACGGGTAAAGAACACACCCTCTGACAGCGCCTTGATGTCCGCGAGCAGATCCTCATGCTCTTCGGGCTTGCTGAGCATGACCGTCATCGTCGCGCCCGGTTTTGCAGCGGCCGTCTTGTGATCGACAAAGTCATAATCGCGCAGAACCGCGCCCAGAACCAGATCGCGCACCAGCTTTAGGTTGCCCGCCAGCACCAAAATCGACTTGCCACCCGCCGCCTTGCCGATAGCCGCCCCCGCGCGTCGGGTCACCACCACGTCAGGCTTGCGGTCCAGCTTGATCACCTGCACCGCATCCGCCGCCATACCCGTTGGAAAGGCCATATCGACCGCATCGCCAGACTTCATCTTGGCAAAACCGTCGGACCCGACCAGCCGTTCCAAGGCGCCGCGCGTCAGCTTGTTGACCCGGCGTCCTGACTGGTCAAGCTTGCCGGTTTCGTCACAAATCACCACCACGCGTCCCGGCGCCTCGGCGATGTCATCAATGTTCAGGGCGGCAATCTGAGGGAGAATCGGTGTCGTCATCTTGTATGCTCCAGTCTGGGTTACGCATTATCTAGGGCTTTGAGCGTGATTTTGCCAGTTATCAGTTTGCGCGAAAGCGAAAACACGATAGTATTCGATCAAAACACAGGCACAAAAGCAGGCGCTGCGGTAAACACTTGGCCAAATTCGACAAATATCTGCTGTCACAGCTGATGATGCTGTTTGGCTTTTTCGCCTTGGTTCTGGTCATGGTGTATTGGGTCAACTGGGCCGTTGTCCTGTTTGATCAATTGATCGCAAACGGCCAATCTGCGGGCGTTTTCATGGAGTTCACGGCCCTCACCCTGCCCAATGTGATCCGCCTTGTCCTGCCGATCGCCGCCTTTGCCGCCTCTGTTTATGTGGCCAACCGCCTGACCACCGAAAGCGAGCTTTTGGTGGTGCAGGCCGCCGGGTTTTCGCCGTTTCGCATGTTGCGTCCGGTCTTGGTCTTTGGCCTGATCGTGGCGCTTTTGGTGATGGCGCTGACCCATTACCTTGTCCCGCTCAGCATCTCGCGGCTCAATCTGCGTCAAGCCGAGATTTCCGAAAACATCACTGCGCGGCTACTGACAGAGGGACAATTTCTGCACCCCTCAGAGGGCATCACCTTTTACATCCGCGAAATCACCCCCACAGGCGAATTGCGCGACATCTTTCTGGCCGACACCAGCGACGAGCGCCAGCATGTGGTCTACACCGCCCGTCAGGCGCTTTTGTTGCGTCAGGATTCAGGTCCAAATGCGGGGCCGAAACTGGTCATGTTCGACGGTATGGCGCAGATTCTGACGATAGAGTCTCAGCGGCTGGCCACCACACGGTTTCAGGATTTTTCCTATGATATCGGCGGCCTGATCAAAGGGCTGGAACCGGGCGCGCGCAACATAAAAGAGCTGTCCACGGCAGAATTGCTCTGGCCGAGCGAGGCGGCGGTCGAGGAAACCGGTCGGACCATGGCCGCGCTGCTGTACGAGGGCCATGGGCGCACGTCGCAGGCCCTGTTGGCGGTGGTTGCCGCGCTTGTGGGCTTTGCCACGATCATGGTCGGCGGGTTCAGCCGCTTTGGCCTCTGGCGGCAGGTTGTGGCCGCCCTGATCGCCCTTATCATCCTGAAATCTCTGGACAATGCTCTGGCCGATGCGGCGCGTTCTGACGCCGCACTTTGGCCGCTGACCTATGGTGCAAGCGTGGTCGGGCTGCTGGTCACGCCGCTGATCCTTTGGGGCGCGGGGCGTCCGAACCTGCTGCGCAGCCTTCGGCGGAGGGCCGCCACGTGATCCTGCATAACTACTTCGCCCGCCGCTTTTTGTTCGTCTTCCTCGCCGTGTTCACGGTGTTTCTGGGGATTTTCATTCTGCTGGATATGGTCGAACAGATCCGCAAGTTCGACAGCGACAGCGTGGGCTTTGTCGAAATCATCAAGCTGACGCTGCTGAACGTGCCGCAAGGGCTGTACCGCATTCTGCCGCTGATCATGATCCTTGCGACCGTGACCCTGTTCCTGACGCTGGCGCGCACGTCGGAACTCGTGGTGACGCGGGCGGCGGGGCGTTCGGCGCTCAAGGCGCTGATTGCGCCAGTGATTGTTGCCCTGCTGATCGGGGGATTTTCCGTCGCGGTTCTGAACCCGATCGTGGCCGCGACGTCCAAGCAATACGAGATCAGCGCGAACCGCCACCAGCAAGGCGCGTCCAGCACCCTGTCGATCAGCCGCGAGGGTCTGTGGCTGCGTCAGGGCGGCCCCGAGGGGCAAACCGTGATCCGCGCCCTGCGCAGCAATCTGGACGGAACCGAACTGTACAACGTCAGCTTTCTCGGCTTTGGCCCGACCGGCGCGCCGCGTTACCGGGTCGAGGCGGCCAGCGCCGAACTGACGGCGGGTGCATGGTCGCTGCGGGATGCCAAACAATGGCGCTTTGACGCAACAGGCAACCCGGAACGCAATGCAACACAGCTGGACCGCCTGACGATTCCCTCTGAATTGACGCTGGACCAGATCCGCGACAGCTTTGGCACACCCGCCTCTATCCCGGTGTGGGAGCTGTCCGGGTTCATAGATCAGTTGGAACGCGCCGGTTTTTCGGCCCGCAGTCACAGAGTCTGGTTGCAGATGGAGCTGGCTTTGCCCTTAATGATGGCAGCGATGGTGCTGATCGGTGCAGGGTTTACCATGCGCCATACCAGATTCGGGCGCACGGGCACGATGGTGCTTTCGGCGCTGCTATTGGGGTTTGCTATGTATTTCATCCGCAACTTTGCCCAGATCCTTGGGGAAAGTGGCCGGATACCGGTGATGCTCGCCGCATGGAGCCCGCCTGTGGCGGCGATCCTGCTGTCGCTTGGCATCCTGCTAAATCTGGAGGATGGCTGATGCGGCGGCTCTTTGCCCTGATGCTGGCGGGTCTGCTGTGGCCCCTGCTTGCAGGCGTGGCGGCGGCGCAATATGCGACGCTGGTGGCGGACAATGTGGTGACCCTGACCGGGAAAAACACCGTCGTGGCCAATGGCAATGTCGAGGTGCTGTATGACGGGCAGCGCCTGCGCGCCTCGCGCATCGTTTACAACCAGTTTACGGACGAGCTGGACATCGCAGGCCCGATCACCATCGTCGATAAAAGTGGCGCGGTCCTGACCGGCGAAAGCGCGCAGCTCAGCCGGGATTTCGAAGAAGGTATCATCCGCGGCGCGCGCTTTATTCTTGGTGGGCAATTGCAGGTCGCGGCCGCAGAGATGAACCGGGTCGACGGGCGCTATAACCAGCTTTACAAGGTCGTGACCTCGTCCTGCAACGTCTGTGCCGACCGTCCGACCCCGCTGTGGCAGATCCGGGCGCGGCGCGTGGTGCATGACCAGCTTGAAAAACAGATGTATTTCGATGATGCGTGGTTCGAGGTGGCGGGCGTTCCGATTGCCTATTTCCCGCGCCTGCGCCTGCCCGACCCGACGCTGAAACGCGCGACCGGGTTTCTGATCCCGCGCATCAAGACCTCGACCGCGCTGGGGTTCGGCCTCAAGATGCCCTATTTCATCGCGATGGGTAATCACGCCGACCTGACGCTGACGCCCTATGTCTCTGCCAAGACCCGCACCCTGGAGGCGCGGTTCAGGCGCGAATTCACCTTTGGCTCGCTGGTGGTAAATGGCGCGCTGTCCAACGACGATCTGCTGCCAAACTCGGCGCGCACCTATCTGTTTGCGCAAGGGCGCTTTAACCTGCCCAAAGACTTTAAGTTCAACGTGGATTTACGTCTGGTCTCTGACGAATCCTATCTGCTGGAATACGGCTATTCCGACGCGGACCGCCTGTCCAACAAGGTCGAGATCACCCGCACAAAGCGCTACGAACATATCTCTGCCAGCTTTGAACAATTGCGCAGCCTGCGCAGCACCGAGATCCCGATCGAGGACACGCTGGCCACCCTGCTGGGCCGCGTCACCTATGAACGGCGCAGCTATCCGGCGCTGATCGGCGGCGAGGCGCGCTATGTCTTTGACCTTGAGGGACATGAACGGATCGCCGAGACTATTGACGCCACGCTGCTGGCCGCCTGTACCACCGCCGGGGCCACGGAATGTGTCGCACGCGATGTGGTGCGCGCCGGGGTGCTGGCCGGATGGCGGCGCGACACCACCTTTGGCAATGGCATGATCGCGGCCTTTGACGGGCAGGTGGCGGGCGATGCCTATTGGATCAACGAGGACGCGACCTACGGCAGCGCGCTCAGCCATATCACTCCGACCGCCGCTGTCGAATTGCGCTGGCCCCTGTCGCGCGTGACGGCCTCTGGGGCGACCGATGTGATCGAACCCATGATGCAACTGGCATGGACCGATACAATCGGCGCGAATGTGCCCAATGAGGACAGCAAGCTGGTCGATTTCGACGAAGGCAACCTGTTGGCCCTGTCGCGCTTTCCCGGCTCTGACCAATACGAGCGCGGCTGGCGCACCACGCTGGGCCTTGGCTGGACCCGTCTGACGCCGGGCGGCCATGAATACGCAGCGACCATCGGCAAGGTGTTTCGCTTTGACGATCTGGGCCAGTTCACCCGCGCCTCGGGTCTGGACGGCGCGCAGTCGGATTGGCTGATGGCCGGACAGGTCAAGATGGAACGGCTGACCCTGACCAACCGCTCTCTGTTTGACAACAGCCTCAACTTTTCCAAATCCGAAACCCAGGTCGGCTGGCAGGGCGACCGGGTGTCGGCCTCGGGCAGCTATATCTGGGTCGTCAAGGACACCGCCGAAGAGCGTATCATCAACACCTCTGAACTGAATTTCGACGCCGCCTATATGTTCAATCAGAACTGGACCGCCTCGATCAACGGCAGCTATGACGGCAATACCAATGAAACCACAAAGGCGGGTTTTGGCCTGGCCTATGTAAATGAATGTCTGAATGTGGATTTTTCCGTCTCGCGCCGCTTTACGACCTCGGCTAATGTAAACGCGTCGACGGATTACGGGCTTAGGGTCTCGCTGAACGGCTTTGGGCGCGAAGCAAAGGCAAACACCCAAAGCTGTACTCAGGTGCGCTAGCCCCCGAGCCAAAGACACAGCGACGATAAAGAAGTATGACAACGGCAGCGATCCAGCACCACGGCCAGAACAGACGGAACAGTTTTATGATGATCATGCGTGTCCTCCTCCTTGCGGTCCTTGGCCTTGGCGCAATGTCACCCGCTACTGCCGTTCAGGCGCAGGGCAACCTGTTTGCGCCTGTGGCCCGCGTCAATGACAGGGTCGTCACGCAATATGAGCTGAACCAGCGGATCATGTTTTATGAACTGCTGCGCGCACCGGGCGATCTGCAACAACAATCGATGGACAAACTGGTTGAAGAGCGCCTGCAAGCGGATGCCGCCAAACAGATGGGGATCACGGTCGACGAAACGCAATTGCGCGCCGGAATGGAAGAATTCGCAGGCCGCGCCAATCTGTCGGTCGAGGATTTCATCAAGGCCCTGAACCAGCGCGGCGTCGAGGCCGAGACGTTTCAGGATTTTGTCAGCGCCGGGTTGCTGTGGCGCGGCGTGGTGCGCACCCGGTTCGGTCCGCGCGCGCAGGTCAGTGAAACAGAGATCGACCGTGCCCTTGCGCTGAGTTCGAACACGGGCAGCGGCGTGCGTGTCTTGCTGAGCGAGATCTTTCTGGCCGCTGACACGCCCGCCCGTCAGGCAGAGGCGAACCGTCGCGCCACAGAGATCAGCCGGATCACCACGATCCCGGCCTTTGCGGCGGCTGCGCGCAAATACTCTGCCGCCCCGTCCCGTGGGCGCGGCGGTCGGCAGGACTGGATCGAGCTGGGCAATCTGCCCCCCGCCATCCGTGGCCAGATCCTTGCTCTGGCCCCCGGTCAGGTGACCACGCCGATCCCGGTGCCAAACGCCATCGCCCTGTTCCAGTTGCGCGCTTTGGAAGAGACCGGTGCACCAGAGGCAGAGGCCGTTTCCATCGACTTCGCCCGCTATTTCATCCCCGGCGGGCGCACAGAGTCCGCA
>CALGTJ010000601.1 GCA_937901435.1 uncultured Rhodobacter sp.
GCCGTCGCGATTATGCTATTGGCCCTCGTCGACCACTACGATGTGGCGATGCAAACCCTTTCAATCATCTTTGTATGTACGGCGATATCGGTGCTGTTCGGTGTGCCCATTGGAATTGCCATGTCGAAATCTGATCGATTGCAAAAAAGCGTTGTTCCGCTACTAGATCTGCTGCAGACCTTGCCGACCTTTGTATACCTGATCCCTCTGATTTTCTTGTTCTCGGTCACGGAGTCCAAACTTTATGGAATTGCGATTATCCTTTACGCGATTGTGCCAGTAATCCGTCTGACCGATCTTGGCATCCGCCTTGTAGACCAAGACGTGTTAGAAGCTGCAAATGCTTTTGGTATGAATGACCGTCAGAAACTTATGCGAGTGCAATTGCCGCTAGCGCTGCCGAACATCATGGCCGGAATCAACCAGACCATCATGATGAGCCTTGCCATGGTCGTGATTGCCTCTCTGGTGTCGGCGCCTGGTCTAGGTGTAAATGTTCTGCGCGGTATCAGAAACTTGGAATTGGGTGTAGGCATCGTTGCTGGTCTCGGCATCGTTATGCTGGCCGTAATTCTTGATCGCGTGTCCAAAGCAGCGCTCACACGGGTCGATAAGGCTCGAGTTAAACACTGAGGAGCGAGTTCAATGACACAACCAATGGTCAGTATTCGTGGGCTATACAAGATCTTCGGCGCCCGCGACAAAGACGCTTTGCGCCATGTTCAGAGTGGTATGGGCAAGCAAGAATTGCTGACGCAGCATAAACATGTTCTGGGACTCAACAACATCAATGTGGATATGCAGGGTGGGGAAATCACAGTGGTCATGGGCCTGTCCGGCTCTGGAAAATCTACTTTGATCCGCCACCTGAACCGGTTGATCGAACCCACTGCGGGCGAGATCATCGTGCAGGACGAAGACGTGATGCAACTGTCCGAAGATGGGCTGCGCCATGCCCGCCAGGAAAAGATGTCGATGGTGTTCCAGAAGTTCGCGCTTTTGCCGCACAAAACTGTGCTAAAGAACGCAGGCATGCCCCTGTCGGTACGTGGCGAGGACGAGGCCACCTGCGACCGCGAAGCCGCGAAATGGCTGGATCGCGTGGGTTTGAGCGCGTTTGAGAACCATTATCCAGCGCAGTTGTCTGGTGGGATGCAACAGCGTGTGGGCATTGCCCGAGCACTGACCGCAAACACACCGATCATGCTAATGGACGAGGCTTTCTCGGCCCTTGATCCGCTGATCCGGACCGACATGCAGGATTTACTGCTCGAGCTGCAAAAAGAGCTGCACAAGACCATCATCTTCATCACTCACGATCTGGATGAGGCGCTGAAGCTGGCCGATCACCTTGTGATCCTGAAGGACGGCTTTGTCGTGCAACAGGGCGAGCCGCAGCACATCCTGCTGAACCCGGGTGATCCCTACATCGAAGACTTCGTGAGCGACATCAACCGCGCACGGGTTCTGCGGGTGCGCTCGATTATGACCCCACTTGGGGGTGACAAAGTGCCCGCGGATGCCCATGGCGAAGTGGACGTGAACGACACGCTCGAAAGCATGATCGCGCGGTCCGGCGGGGATACGTCACACGCTTATATCGTCAAAGATGGGGAGCAGACGGTCGGCACACTGGATATGACCGAACTGGTTCGCGCTCTTGTCCCTCGCGTCGCATCCGAGGCCGGTGCGCGTCAGTCCTGACGCGCGCTGACGGCAGAGCTGGAATCCAACAGATCAGGCCCGGAAGAACCGCATGGCTGGGTCGGCCTCGATCTGTTCAAACAGCCAGTCCACAAACGTTTCGAGCTTTGGGTTGGGTGCACGTTCTTTTTGCGTCGCCAAATACCAGCGGCCTGGCTCTGGCACCGAAATGTCGAACGGTCTGACCAAGCGCCCCCTTTCAAGATCACGCGTGCAAAACGGTGCCCGTGCGATGGCGATACCGCGGTTTTTCAAAACAGCTTCCCGGACAAGTGGGTAGTTATCAAAGACCGAGCCAGATTTCATAGTGCCGCGATCTAAGCCCGCTGCCTCCAGCCAACAATCCCAATCATCCGGCTCGTTCCATGTGTTCGGGATGCTCAGCAACAGGGAATTTTTTAGCTCTTCCAGCGGCATTCCACCGCTTGCGGTTTTCAAGGCCTCCGGAGCACATA
>CALGTJ010000602.1 GCA_937901435.1 uncultured Rhodobacter sp.
GACCCTGTGGATCTTGCTGTTGCTTGTCGGGGACACCCCGATTGTCGCCATCTGTCACGCGATGTCGACGCTCGCCACCAGCGGGATCTCTCCGATCGGGGGGACAAGCGGCGCGGCCTCTGGGATCGTGGGCGAGATGATGATCTTTCTGTTTCTCGGCTTTGCCCTGTCGCGCCAGACCTTCGCCCGCGATACCGCCGACCGGGGCCGCGCGCGCCTGCTGCGCGATCCCGAGATGCAGATGGGGCTGGCCTTTGCTCTGGGCGTGCCGGTCTTGCTGTTCACCCGCCATTGGCTGGGCGCGCTGGAGGTCGACACGGGCTTTTCCCTCACGGATGGGTTGAGCGCGCTCTGGGGCGGTATTTTCACGGTGCTGTCCTTCCTCAGCACCACCGGATTTGAAAGCTCGCAATGGGAGGCCTCGCAGAACTGGTCAGGCCTCGGCACGCCGGGGCTGATCCTTCTCGGCCTGTCCATGATTGGCGGGGGTGTGGCGACCACCGCAGGCGGGGTGAAACTGCTGCGGGTCTATGTGCTGTACATGCATGGCCGACGCGAGTTGGAACGCCTCGTGCACCCCAGTTCCGTTGGCAGTCGGCGCACCGGCAAGCGATCCCTGCGCCGTCAGGGGGCCTATGCTGCGTGGATCTTTTTCATGCTGCTGGCGCTCTCTGTGGCCGCGATCATGCTGGCGCTGTCCCTTGCGGGGCTGGATTTTGAATCTGCTGTGATCTTTACCATCGCCGCCGTTACCACCACCGGCCCGCTTGCCAGTATCGCCGGAGATGCGCCGCTCAGCTATGGGCAGTTGTCCGAAGCGGCCAAACTTATCCTTGCGGCCAGCATGGTCGTCGGGCGATTGGAAACACTCGCCATTATCGCGCTTCTTAACCCTGAATTCTGGCGCAGTTGATTGTTTCCGCAGCACGGCAAAACCTAAATCCAAGCCAAAGGGTTGCAGAAACACGTCAGCCGTTAGGATTCTTTGAAGATTGGCATTTCCAACGCTTGGTTTTACCCTAACTGCCCTGAATATAAGACAAAGGGACTGGAAACTTTATTTCAGCCCCTGCATAGTGCCGAAAATTGTGCCGCCGGGACGACCTGTGCACAAAAAATAATAAAGGGCGACGGAACGATGGCTGCTGATAAGCAGATTTTACAGGATGCATTCCTAAATCATGTCCGGAAAACAAAAGTATCCGTGACGATCTTTCTCATTAACGGGGTCAAGCTTCAGGGCGTGATCACGTGGTTTGACAATTTTTGTGTGTTGCTGCGGCGCGACGGGCAATCCCAACTGGTGTATAAGCACGCGATTTCCACGATCATGCCGTCCTCACCAATCAGCCTGTATGATGGCGAAGAGTAATACGTGACAGACATTGTGATCGGGGACGACGACACGTCGACCCGGGCTTGGGTCTTGCACCCGGACATCACTTCGGAACGGATCCGCCGGGCGGCGGAACCTGCCTTGGCAGAGGCGGTGTCTTTGGCTGCGGCCATGCCGGACCTAGAGGTTGTTGGCGCGACCTCTGTACGCCTGCCAAAGATCCACCCTGGCCATTTGTTTGGCACGGGCAAGATCGAGGAACTCGGCAAGATCTTCAAAGAGGCAAAGATCGTGTTGGTCCTGATCGACGGCACGGTCAGCCCGGTGCAGCAGCGCAATCTGGAAAAGGCGTGGCAGGTCAAGATCTTGGATCGCACAGGCCTGATCCTCGAGATCTTCAGCGACCGCGCCCGCACCAGCGAGGGCGTGCTACAGGTCGAAATGGCCGCGCTCAGCTATCAGCGCACGCGGCTGGTGCGCGCCTGGACCCACCTAGAGCGTCAGCGCGGTGGCCTTGGCTTTGTGGGCGGTCCCGGCGAGACGCAGATCGAATCGGATCGCCGCGCCATTGACGAGCAACTGACCCGCCTGAAACGGCAAATGGCCAAAGTGGTCAAAACCCGCACCCTGCACCGCGACGCGCGCAAGAAAATTCCCTATCCGATCGTGGCCCTCGTCGGCTATACCAACGCGGGCAAATCCACGCTGTTCAACCGGCTCACCGGCGCGGAAGTTTTCGTCAAGGATATGCTCTTTGCCACGCTCGACCCCACCATGCGCTCTGTGGTGTTGCCGTCGGGGCGCGAGATCATCATGTCCGACACCGTGGGCTTTATCTCTGATCTGCCCACACAGCTTGTCGCCGCCTTCCGCGCCACACTCGAAGAGGTGCTGGAGGCCGATCTGATCCTGCATGTGCGCGACATCAGCCACCATGAAACCACCGAACAGGCGCGCGATGTGATGGCGATCCTGACAGATCTGGGGGTGTCCAAAGAGGTGCCCCTGTTCGAGGTCTGGAACAAGATGGACCTGCTAGAGCCCGAGGACGCCGAGCCGCTTCAGGTCACGGCAGACCGGCGCGAGAACGTCTTTGCCATCTCGGCCCTGACCGGCGCGGGTCTGGATGAAATGCTCGAGGCGATCTCGGGCGTGCTGACGCCCCAGAAATTCGAACACAGCTTCAGCCTCAGCTTTGCCCAAGGCAAACAGCGCGCCTGGCTGCACCAACAGGATGTGGTCGAGGCCGAAACCCAAACCGACACCGGCTTTGACGTCACTGTCCTCTGGACCGCCCGTCAGGAAAAACAGTTCCGCGATCTGTGACCATCAAGGCGTTCCGTGTTTTCGTGTATCATCTGGCGTTGGCTGAAATCAAAGATTTCAACGCACCCGATGATACACGGTACTTCAGGTGAAAGTTTAAATGCTTTGGCTTGGGCTTTGTGCTTCATCTGGCTGAAAATACCTCGGGGAGGTCTGGAGGGGCAGGGCCCCTCCAGCCTGTCGGATTGCTTTAGCAATTCGATGAGTTATTTGGCCGCACGCGCTGCCGCCCGATCAATCGCTGCCACAACATCGGCTGTGCTGACGTGATGGGGCATATGCCCGACACCGGGCAGGGACGTCAGGCGTGTCTGATCCGTCTCGCGCAGCATTTTTTCCGCGTGGATCTTTACGCCGACCGTCGTATCGGCCTCGCCATGGACAATCTCTAGCGGGACAGCAAACGCGGCATAGCGGGGCTGCATCGCGGTGATCTCGCCCAACAAGGTCGCGCGGTGCGAGGCATTGGCGCGCAGGGCGGTGCGTTTCAGGCTTAGCCCGACGCCGACAAAGCTTTCAAACCCCTCGGGCATGGATTGGGGCGCAAAGATGCTGGCGATTTGGTCGCTCAGCCCTTCAGGTTTGATGAAAGCCGTCATCATCGGCACCACCAGCGCGGCCCCCCATAGGCTGGAGGTGACCTTGTAGAAGGTCTCCAGATCGGTGCTCCAGGGGTGCGAGGGACCGGACACATTGACCACCGCCATCACGGCCTCGGGATACTCCAGCCCCCAGGCCAATGCGACCGCGCCGCCATAGCTGTGGCCCAGAACGATAGGGTCCGTCACGTCCAAGGCCTCGGCCGCCGCACGCAGATGGGCGGCCTGTCCGAAAATACCCTCTGCGTCCTTGGGCAGGCGGTCGGAATAGCCAAGACCGGGGCGGTCAAAGATGATGACGCGGTAGCGGTCCTTCAGCTGCTCAAGCAGGGCGAATTCCATATCGCGGGTGTTGCCGTTGGACCCATGCAGCAGGATCACATCGGGGCCCGTGCCTTTATCAATCCCTGCGACCACCGCATGCACCCGCAGTCCGTCCACCTCGACAAACTGCCCCCGCGCCGGATAGGCCGCCTCTGCCGCGCGTTCGCGGGCATTCGCGCGCAGATGGACGAAAACCGCAAAGACCAGACACAGGACGACAAGACTAAAGGCCAATGTTTTCCATCTCATAAGGGGTCGTCTGGTAGATTTCATTGATCCAGTTCCCGTACAATAGATGCGCATGAGACCGCCAGCGGTTCTGCGGTGTCTGGCGCGGGTCGTCGTTTGGATAGTAGTTCATGGGCACGTTTATCGGCGTGCCATTGGCCACATCGCGGTCGTATTCATCCTTCAGCGTGCGACTGTCATATTCGAAATGGTTAAAGATATAGAGCGCGCGGTGGTCTGCATCCTGCACCAGACAAGGGCCACACTCGTGACTGCCCAGCAAGGTCGTCAGACCGCCGGTGGCGTCGATCTCGTCCTGTTTCATTTCGGTCCAGCGGCTGACCGGGATCACGCAATCATCCGAGAACCCGCGCAGATAGGGCGAGGCGGGGGCAAGGTTGTGCTGGCGAAAACAGCCAAAGGCCTTGTGATCCAGCATATGCTTTTGCAGCCCGTAAAAATGATACATCATCGCCATGCCACCCCAGCAGACGCCAAAAGTCGAATGCACATTGGTTTGGGTCCAGTCCATGACCTCGCGCAATTCGTCCCAATAGGTAACGTCCTCGAACGGCATATGTTCGATGGGCGCGCCGGTGATGATCAGCCCGTCAAATTTCTCGTCCCGCACATCGACAAAGGGGCGGTAAAACGCCTCCATATGTTCGGGGGCGACGTTCTTGGGGCTGTGTTCGCTCATCCGGATCAGGTGCAGGTCGATCTGCAGAGGCGTGGCCCCGATCAGACGGCCAAACTGGTTCTCGGTCTGGATCTTTTTCGGCATCAGGTTGAGCAACCCGATCTTGAGCGGGCGAATGTCCTGCCGCGCGGCCTCGTCCTGACCCAGCACCATTACGCCTTCGGCCTTGAGAACCTCAAAGGCGGGCAAGTCAGAGGGCAGGGTAATCGGCATGGTCTTTTTTACGTCCTAGGTCAGAGGCAGCTTGGATAGTCCGTATTTAACCCGATGACCAGCAGGAGCAAGATCACCCCCGCAGATGCCAGCGCAAAGGTGATCCGGCAGGACAAAAAACCCCGATATGTTAACTTTTTCCAAAAGCTTTGTACGTATTCACGCAAAGATCACGCCGCGCCGCTAGACAGAAAAGCCGCAGCAGTTCTTAATTGACGTATCGTAAAGAGTGCGCGGTTACCACGACAGAAAAGGACGTTCGAAGGCTCGGGAAATCACTTTCAGGTAGGGTGAAATTTTGGTCTCTTTCCTCGACTGTATTACAGGTTTGGCCGGTCCTTTTCTACCCTCGGTGTTGGGTCGTCTTCGCGATGGGAGGACCCGGCACCGAGGGTTTATTCCTGTTTCAAACGCAAGGTTCCGGGTGTACGGCATAGTCACGTCCTGCACGCGTTTTGCGCAATCCCTCAAAATGCTGTTGCAATCAGGGTTTCGAAATCCTCAACAGACTTGACCTGCGCCACCTGATCAGCCGTCACCTTTAGTCCCCAGTTCTGCGCCATCGCGCTATAGCGGGGCTGGCGGTGGGACAGGGCGCGGGCGTAGGTCCAGCGCACAAAGGCATCTGGGTCAACCTGCGCCTCTGGCAATCCGGTCTGCGTCAGATATTCGGACCACGCCGTTGCAAGAAAATCGTCTTGATAGCACATCGGTTTGGGGGCGGCGTCAAAGCGGCGGATCAACTCGTCGGTGTGGGCGTCGCTGCCCTCGATCCACACCATAAGCACCGAGGCAGAGAGGGCGCGCAGCACGGGGTCTGTCGGGTCCTCGGGATTGACCACTTCGCAGATCGAGCCGC
>CALGTJ010000603.1 GCA_937901435.1 uncultured Rhodobacter sp.
GTCTGATTGGCATCATAGATCGGCCCTGGCTCTAATTATTGGCGGTCTGGTGGCGGTATATGCTGCCAAGCTGGGGCTTTCGACTGCGGCGTTTTGGGTTCTATCTTCTGTCATTTGGGTGACATTCGGCGGCATTATCGGGATGCAGGGGAATAGGACTTTTCTGCTTGTTGGTCTACTATTGGTTGTAGCGGGGCTTTGCGTTCTACCCGCGCGACTGGTGGGCCTACCCTATGAAATCGGCAATCCGTTTCTTGTTGTTTCTGATGTGCTTGGGGTTGGCGCTATTCTTTGCCTTGGGTGGCCGGGTCTCTGCCGAATTGGTCGTGGAATTGCTGGCTTGGTCCGTCGTCGTGGATTTGGCTTTGGGCGTGCTGGCAGTGCTGTGGTGGCGTTTGCGGCGCAAGAAAACTAGGGGGCCGCATGGCTGACGATCATTTTAACGGCAAAGGGTTCAGTCAAGAGCCGCTGACGCCAGAAGAAACCGCCGAGCATCGGCATTTCATAAACGAGGCACGGGAAACGTGGCAGACAGTGATTGGCATGGATCAACTGAACAAAGGCGCGAAGGCGCTCGGCAAGATCATCGGGGGGGCGGCGGTTCTTGGCGCTGGGGTGGCTTGGTTGATAAACATGGGGATATTCGGATGAACGGGCCTTTCACGTTTACAGCCGCTGCGTTTGCGTTGGTCGCTGGATTTTAGATTACAAATACCGGGTTCGATTTGGTGTCAGATCACCCCCCCACTGCGCTCACGCTTGAGTTGCTGCGATACAATGGCGACGGCACTGTCACGCAGCGGCTATCTGGCGACCTCGCTGCATCATGGGTCGCGCGCATAACTCGGATCGAAGATGGTCTGAACCGCAAGCTGTGCGCTGGGGCTGGTGATGCGCAAGCGATTTACACTGGTGTGGATTCCACATGGACCGTCAACGATTGGGTGGGTGATGAATGCCCGCCTCTGCAAAGCGGTGACATCCTCGCGGCGGCTTGGACGTACACGAATGAATTTGGGTATTTGGTGACGACAACGGGCAGTTTTGTCGTCGGAGAGGTGACAGAATGAAAGTCAACAGCAAGGCGCTTGAACTTATCAAGGAATTTGAAGGGCTGCGGCTTGAGGCATACCAAGACAGCGTGGGCGTCTGGACGATTGGCTACGGCACAACTAGCCGCGCAGGGATCGGCGTGACGGTCGGACCGGGTATGAAAATCAGCCAGTCCGAGGCAGAGCGATATTTGCAGGATGCGCTGGACAAATTTGGCGAAAAGATCCTGCCAGGCTTTACTCGCCAGCCGACACCAGACCAATACGGCGCGATGATTTCGCTGGCGTACAACATCGGGCCAACGGCGTTTCTCAAGTCAACGTGTTTGCGACGTTTCAACGCTGGCGATATCGAGGGCGCTGCCGATGCGTTGACGTGGTTCAACAAGGCGGGCGGACAAGTGCTGCGCGGCCTTGTCCGCCGCCGTGAGGCCGAAGCGGCCCTTATGCTTGGCGCTGATGCTACCGCGCCCACACCGCGCCCTGACGCGGCGCGTTCGAGCGTCCTGCAATCGACTGAGTTGCGCGCGCAAGCAGGGCAGGTGATGACCGGCGTGGGTGCAGCGGCAACGGGGATCTCAATGCTGGACGGTTGGGCGCAAGTCGCGGCCATTGTCGTCGGCGGGCTGGTGATCTGCCTTGCGCTCTATGCGATGCGCCGCCGGATTGCGCGGTGGGTAGGGTGATTGCCCGCTACGCCCTCCCTGCGCTGCTCGCGCTGGCCTTAGCCCTCGGCGGTTATGCGTGGCGGGTGCAGAGCCATAACGCCGATCTACGGGCGGAAATCGAGACCCTGCGCGGGTATGTCACCGGAAGGACGGAAGCCGATGAAGCAATCAACAATCTGCCTGATGATCCTGACGGCGTTCTGCGCCGCCTGTGCGAAGCCGCCAGAACTCCGGGGCCGATCTGCGGCGATCTTGGACGCGGCGCAAATGCCAGCGATTGACCATGCGAATGCCCTGACAGGCACAGACATCAACGAGATCCGCGCAACCGGTCTGGTTCTGATTA
>CALGTJ010000604.1 GCA_937901435.1 uncultured Rhodobacter sp.
GTGGGCGCTTTGGCGAACTTGGCCTGTACCGCGCCCTCTGGATGCTCGCGCCGCTTGGCACCGGGGGATTTGCGCAGGGACACGCTGGGCGAGGCCGCATCGGCGCGTGTTTCGGACGCGGGTGTGCGGGGTTTTCTGTCACCGCGCGGCGCGCCGTCAAAGCCTTCGGCCTTTGCATAGGGCTTACCGCCCGGTTTGCCTGAGGGTTTGCCACCGGGTTTGCCACCGGGTTTGCCGTCGTACTTGGGTTTGCCTTCATACTTGGGCTTATCGGATTTTGCCCGATCAAACTTTGGCTTGTCATAGGCGGGCTTTGCGCCGCCTGTCTTGACCGGGCTGGCCTTGGGGCGCTTGACGCGTGGGGCGGGATCGTCGTTCCACTCGACCGGCGTGGTGGTGCCGGGGGTTTGCGATCTCTTGGCTTCGGGCGCAGGTGCGCTGTCGGCGGCGGATGTGGCGACAGGGTGCGGTTCAGGCTTGGACCAATCCGGCTTTTGCCACGCGGGTTTGTCGCCCTCGGGCTTGGCGCGGTAGGGTTTGCCACCGGATTTGCCACCGGGTTTACCTGCGGGCGCAGGACGGGGCGATTTGTCAAAGCTGGGCGGGTTGAGCAGCCGGGTCAGGGCCGCGCCATCCTCGACCGTCATGTCCGGGCCGATGGCAGAGACGAACCCGGCGACGCTGCTTTCCTTGATCTCGACAAAGGACGCGTCTTGCTGGATGCGGATCGCGCCGATGTCCTCTTTGGTCAGACCGCCCAGCTTGCACAGCATCGGCAGCAGGCGGCGCGGTTCGGCGTTGACCGCGCGTCCCCCCGCGACAGAGAACCAGACCGAGGGGCCAAAGGCCGCGCGGGGTTCGGGCTTTTCGTTGCCGGTCGGGGCACCGGACAGCTCTTCGGGCGCGGACTGGCGGGTGCCGAGCAGGCGCAGATAGCCAGCAGCGATTTGCTGGGGGGTGAACTGACTTGCAAGTTTGTCGACGATTGGCTGTTCGTCTTCGGAGATCTCTTCGAGCCATGCCGGGTCGGCCAGCATCCGCTCTTCATCCCGCGCGCGCACTTCTTCGGACGAGGGGGCAGGGCCCCATTCGGCCTTGAGCTTGGCCCAGCTCAGAATGCGCTGCGCCTTTTTCTGCGCCACAGGTGGGACGATCAGCGCGCTGACGCCCTTGCGCCCGGCGCGCCCCGTCCGGCCAGAGCGGTGCAGCAGGGTTTCGTGGTTGGAGGGCAGTTCGGCATGAACCACCAGATCGAGGTTGGGCAGGTCGATGCCGCGGGCGGCCACATCGGTGGCCACACAGACCCGCGCGCGCCCGTCGCGCATCGCCTGCAAGGCGTGGGTGCGTTCGGTTTGCGACAGCTCGCCCGACAGCGACACGACCGAAAAGCCCCGGTTGGACAGGCGCGTGGTCAGGCGGTTGACCATGGCGCGGGTGTTGCCAAAGACGATGGCATTGGGCGCCTCGTAGTAGCGCAACACGTTGATGATGGCGTTTTCCGCGTCGCGGGGCGACACGGACATGGCCCGGTATTCGATATCGGCGTGCTGAGAGCCCTTGCTGGCGGTCTGCACCCGCACCGCGTCTTTTTGATAGCTTTTGGCGA
The DNA here is from genome assembly GCA_937901435.1 of uncultured Rhodobacter sp. The sequence continues at coordinate 1,607 of CALGTJ010000604.1, forward strand.
GCTTTGCGATTTCGGCGGGCACTGTGGCCGAGAACATCAGGGTCTGACGCGTCGCCGGGGCCTCGCCCAGAATGAATTCCAGATCCTCGCGAAAGCCGAGGTCCAGCATTTCGTCGGCCTCATCCAGCACCACGGCGCGAATCTCGCTGAGATCGATGGAACTGCGCATGATGTGATCGCGCAGACGACCGGGCGTGGCGACCACGATATGTGCGCCGCGCTGCAGGCCGCGCCGCTCGTCGCGCATGTCCATGCCACCCACACAGGAGGCCATGATCACGCCCGCGTCCTCATAAAGCCAGGCCAGTTCACGTTTCACCTGCATCGCAAGTTCGCGCGTCGGGGCAATGATCAGCGCCAGCGGCGGGCCGGCTTGGGGCAGCACCTCTGCCTCGCCCATCAGAGTGGGCGCAATGGCAAGGCCAAAGCCAACCGTTTTGCCAGAACCAGTCTGGGCCGAGACCAAAAGGTCGACGCCGATCAATTCGGGTTTGTTTACTTCTTCCTGAACGGGGGTAAGTGTTTCGTATCCACGACGTTCGAGGGCATCTGCGAGTGCTTTTTTCACGACTGTATATGTCCGTTGTTCTAACTGTTGGCAGGCATCAGGCCTGATCCTATCGGACCAGATGCACCCCAAGAGATCGCAACATTCGCCGATCTGCTGCGGATAGACCTGTTTTGCGCAAAGGTACAGCGATTGATTTGGGCGAATTGTCTCGGGTGCGGTCTTATCGGCGCAAGTATTGGGTACGACGGGCAGAGGCGGGGAAAACTGGGAGGCAGTGGCGTGAGATACTCGTGGAATCCTGATTTGACGCTGGAGGGGGTCTACCCCTCCAGACCTCCCCGGAATATT
>CALGTJ010000605.1 GCA_937901435.1 uncultured Rhodobacter sp.
CATTTGACAGCATTTTCAAACTGGCATACTAGAATGCAGATGGGTGGTTGGGGTGATTGTGGTGAGGGGATAATCTGACCGGAGGAACGACCGGACACCGAACGGTGACCTGCAATCATCAACCGACTGCAACGTTTACGATCAGGGAGGATCGCATGACAATTGTTTCCAATATCAAGGCCGCAATGGCTGTTACTGTTTTGGGTGGCAGCCTTGCTGTTGCTGCGACGGCGTCCAGTGCTGCTGACCTGCGTGGATGGAATATCCATGTAGAGGACTACCCGGTTTCTATCGCGATGGAATCGTTCATGGCCGAGGTGGCTGACAAGAGCGGCGGCGAGATCACGGGCAAGATTTTCCACAACGGCGTTCTGGGCAACCAGCCTGACGCGATCGAGCAGGTCCGTCTGGGCGTTCTTGATTTCGGCGAGTTCAGCCTTGGGCCGATGGGTCAGTCGATTCCAGAGACCAACGTCGTTTCACTGCCTTTCATCTTCAAGAGCATCCCGCAGATGTACACGTTGATGGACGGCGAGGTCGGTGCGGCGATTGGCGAGGGGATGAAGGCCAAGGGCATGGTGCCGCTTGGCTGGTATGACGCGGGTGCGCGGTCGTTTTACAACTCGAAACTGCCGATCAACACACCTGCTGACGTCACCGGCCTCAAGGTGCGCGTGATGAGCAACGATTTGTTCGTCAAGATGGTCGAATCCATGGATGGCAACGCCACGCCGATGGCCTTTGGCGAGGTCTATCAGTCGATCAAGACCGGCGTCGTTGACGGGGCCGAGAACAACCCGCCATCCTACGAGTCGACCAACCACTTTGAGGTGGCCAAGTATTACTCGCTGACAGAGCATCTGATCATTCCGGAATGCCTGTGCATGAGCCTGAAGACATGGGAGAAAATGACCCCGGACCAGCAGGCGATCCTGTTGGAAGCCGGTCAGAAAAGCGCCCTTTTGCAGCGCGAGCTGTGGCAGGCCCGCGAAGCCGCGAGCATGGAAAAGGTGAAGGCCGGTGGCACGATCGTCAACACCATCGCCGACAAGGCCCCGTTCCAGGCGGCCATGGCCCCGGTCTACGAGACCTTTCTGGCGGCAAATCCGGATCTGACCGATCTGGTCAACATGATCCGTACCGCGGATTGATCTGACATCCCTTGGAAAAGGCCCGCTGCATCCTCTGGACGGCGGGCCTTTTTTCCGGAATTACACCTTTTTCCGGATATTCAAGCGGCCAGTGCATCACATCTTTGGGGGTCTATGATGTCGGAACACTCACCTCTCGTGCAGACCGTCGAGAGGCTTCTGGATAAGATACGCGCGCTGTGCATTCTGGTGGCGTCCGTCGCTCTGGTGGTTCTGATCGCGACCTTTGGCTGGCTGGTCTTTGGGCGCTATGTCCTGAACGCGACGCCCACATGGGTGGAACAGCTGGCCCTCTTGCTGATCTGCTACATCGCCTTTCTGGGCGCGGCGGCGGGCATTCGCGAAGACACCCACATCGGTGTGACCCTGTTTCGCGACATGATGCCGGTGCCTGTGCAAAAACTGCTGCTGATCGGCATCGACCTGATCCTTGCGGCCTTTGGCGCCATCATGGTCGTGGCGGGCATCACCTTGATGCAATTCGGCTGGAGCACGCTGTTGCCGATGCTCAATATCCCCGAAAGTTTCCGCACGCTGGCGATCACGTCCTGCGGGGGGCTGATCCTGCTGTTTGCGGGCACACGCGGCCTGCTGCGCATCCTGACCTTCCGCGACTGGCAGCTTTTGCCCGATCCAGCCGATGAAACCGTCACCCTGCAAAAGGAATTCTGAGCGTGGGACTGGCCATTCTGATGTGTGTGTTCGGGGCCGGTGTTGTCATCGGTTTCCCGGTCGCCTTTGCCATGGGCATCGCGGCGGCCTCTGCCTTTTGGTACGAAGGCTTTCCGATGCTGATCACCTTTCAGCGCGCCACATCCGGCGTGTCGGTGTTCTCGCTGCTGGCGATCCCGTTCTTTGTCTTCGCCGGAGAGATCATGCTGCACGGCGGCATCGCCCAGCGTTTGGTCAAACTGGCCTCGGCCCTTGTCGGCCATCTCAAGGGCGGTCTGGCAATGGTCAATATCTTTTCCAGTATGCTGTTTGGCGGGATCTCCGGCTCTGCCGTGGCGGATATCTCTGCGCTGGGGTCCCTGCTGATCCCGGTGATGAAACAGCGCGGCTATCGCCCGGATTTTGCGGTCAACGTGACCGTGACCTCGTCGATTGCGGGGATCGTTATCCCGCCAAGCCACAACATGATCATCTTTGCGGTGGCGGCGGGGGGCGGGATTTCCGTGTCAAAGCTGTTTCTGGCCGGGGTGGTCCCCGGGATCCTGATGTGCTTTTGCCTTGCGGTGGCGGCCTATATCCTGTCGGTCAAACATAAATATCCCTCTGAGCCTTTCCCGGGCTGGACCGAGGTCGGGCGCTCTGCGGCGGATGCCATCCCCGGCTTTATGACCGCTGTCATCATCGTGGGCGGCACCTTGTCGGGGGTCTTTACGGTCACAGAATCCGGCGCGTTCGGGGCGATCTACGCGGTGCTGCTGACCACATTCTACTATCGCAGCCTGACATGGGCAGGCTTTGTCCGCTCTGTCACAGGGGCCGTGCGCACCACGGCGATGGTGATGATCCTGATCGCTTTTGCCAGTTCCTTTGCCTATCTGCTGGCGCTCTATCAGGTGCCCGGCAAGCTGAGCACGCTGCTGGTCTCGATCTCTGACAACCCGATCATCATCCTGCTGATGATCAACCTAATCCTGCTGATCCTCGGCATGATCATGGATATGGCCGCGCTGATCCTGATCTGCACGCCGATCTTTCTGCCCATCGCCAAGGGTCTGGGCATGGACCCCACACAGTTCGGCATCATGATGCTGATCAACCTCGGCCTCGGCCTGTGCACCCCACCCGTGGGCACCTGCCTCTTCGTCGGATGCGCCGTCGGCAAAATCAAGATCGAACAGGCCCTCAAATCAATATGGCCCTTCTACCTCGCAATCCTCGGCGCCCTCATGCTCGTAACATTCGTCCCACAAATCTCACTATGGCTGCCGTCGTTCTATGATT
>CALGTJ010000606.1 GCA_937901435.1 uncultured Rhodobacter sp.
CACCGGGGACAGCGGCTATTGGGGCGGTCTGGACAAGATGTTCCTGCTGGGCGTCACCGCCGACACGCCCTCGCATATCGCGCCGAACTTGCCGGAAATCCTGTTCTTTGCCTTTCAGATGACCTTTGCGATCATCACCCCGGCGCTGATCGTCGGGGCCTATGTGGAACGCATCGGTTTTGGTTTTGTCCTGACCTTCTCGGGTCTTTGGATGCTGCTGTGCTATGCACCGGTGGTCCATTGGATCTGGGGCGGCGGGATGCTGGCGGATGGTGGCATTTTTGGCGAGACTGGCGCGCGGGACTTTGCCGGAGGGATCGTCGTGCATGAAACGGCAGGTCTGGCCGCTCTGGTCCTTGCGGTCATGCTGGGAAGGCGCGCAAATGACCACACCCCGCCCCATAGCCCCGGCCTTGTGATGATCGGGGCCGCGATGCTGTGGGTCGGCTGGTTCGGCTTTAACGGTGGCTCGCAACTGGCCGCCGATGGCGGGGCTGCGATGGCGATGACCGTGACCCATATCTCTGCCGCTGCCGCCTCGCTAAGCTGGGCCCTGTGGGAGCGGATCAAGTACGGCAAATCCTCGCTTGTCGGTCTGGTCACCGGCACCATTGCGGGGCTTGCCTCGATCACGCCCGCCTCGGGGTTTGTCGGTCCTATCGAGGCGCTGATCATCGGGTCGGTCGCGGGCATCCTGTGCCAAGAGGCCGTCACGTTGATTCGCAACAAGGCGCGCATCGACGACACCCTTGACGTGATGGCTGTGCACGGCGTCGGCGGCATCTTTGGCACCATCATGATCGCGGTCTTTGGTCAGGGCGCATGGGCCGCGCAACTGGGCAGCCTCGCCATCGTCGGCGTCTTTACCGTCGTGGTCACTTATGCGCTGGCGAAATTGGTCGGGCTGGTCTTTGCAATGCGGGTCGACCCTGAAACCGAAACCAGCGGTCTTGATCTGGCGCTGTTTGGCGAGCGGGCCTACGACATCTCTTCGTAACGGGCGCAAACCCACCAACGGCCAAACCAATACCAAAGGCCCTCTGGACACAGCGGGCCTTTTTCGATGCCCTGATCCATACACCCCCCCGTCGCACCTCGCGCATTTGCCATATTTTTCCGGATAATATGATGTTACCCGCTTTGGCGATACGCATCTGCGGCAAGGATTTTCCATGGACCTGATAGCAAACCTGGGCTGGATAGAGGCGATTGGCTGGCTGGCCTCCCTGATCACAATCGCGTCCTACTCGGTCAGCACGATGCTGCCGCTTCGCTTTCTTGCCATCACATCCTCTGTTTGTTTCGCGACCTATGGCTTTATTCTGGGCCTCTGGCCGCTTTTGGTGATGGAGTTGATATTATTGCCCATCAACCTCTATCGATTCTGGCAGGTTCTGTCGCTGCGCGGCAAGTTGCGCAAGGCATCGGGGGGCAGAGGATCTGATTTTTCCGTCATCCGCACCTATGGCAAACAGATGCGGATCAAGGCCGGATCGATCGTGTTCGAACAGGGCGATCCGGTCGATCAACTCTATTATCTGGCGCAGGGTCAGATCAGGATCGAGGGTTTGGACATTAACCTGACTGCGGGCGATATTTTTGGCGAGATCGCGTTTTTCACAGAGGCCGCCACGCGCACTGCAACGGCGCGCTGTGTCGAGGATGCCGAAGTGTATGGGGTCACCGAAAAGCAATTCATGCGGCTGCAATTCGAAGATCCCAGCTTTGGCATCGCCATAATGCGCACGCTGACGCATCGGTTGATGGCGAACGCGCACAAAGCCCCCTGCGCGCGATGCCGCGAGACTGCGCGCACCTGACAACAGCCCTCATCAACAAGGGTGCCTTTTTCCACATCTGCAACAAAGACCACGGCGTTCGCAGCCAGACGGTTTTTGCGCAGCCCCAATAATTTATGTCCTGCGGTTTTGGGGGTGAAGCGAAGAGGCCAGTATGTGATCGGCCCTGTGCACCACGTGATTGGCATGCAAAACGATCTTGGGATCGGCGGGTGTTGCGACCTCGGGGTCCTTGTCCGGATAGTCGATCTGCGACAGGAAATGCTTCATGCAATTAAGCCGGGCGCGCTTTTTGTCGTTAGAGCGGATGACGGTCCAAGGCGCGTCCGCCGTGTCGGTGTAAAAGAACATCGCCTCTTTCGCTTCGGTGTAATCATCCCATTTATCAAGGCTCGCGCGGTCGATTGGCGATAGCTTCCAGCGTTTCAGCGGGTCCGTTTCGCGGGATTGGAACCGGCGCATCTGTTCCTCTTGCGATACAGAGAACCAGTATTTGATCAGGCGGATGCCGCTGCGGGTCAGCATCCGTTCGAACTCTGGTGTCTGGCGCATGAATTCAAGGTATTCATTCGGCTCACAGAACCCCATCACCCGCTCGACCCCGGCGCGGTTGTACCACGAACGGTCATAGAGCACGATTTCCCCGACCGTGGGCAAATGCTTGACATAACGTTGAAAAAACCACTGGCCGCGTTCGATGTCCGTCGGTTTGTTCAAGGCCACCACCCGCGCGGTTCGTGGGTTCAGATGTTCGGTAAACCGCTTGATCGTGCCGCCCTTGCCCGCCGCATCGCGCCCCTCGAACAGCATGACAAACTTTTGGTCCGTCTCTTGCACCCAATGCTGTACTTTCAGCAATTCAACCTGAAGCGCGGCCTTCTCGTTTTCGTAGTCTTTGCGAGACATGGCTTGGGCGTAGGGATATTCGCCTGTCTCGAAGCCAAGGATTTCAACGGTGCGTGTCCGCGCGTCTGCGTCCGTTTTTGCGTCCGTTTTTACTTCAGGGCTTAGTGTTACGTCAGGGTCTGTCTGTGGCAAGGCGGATTTGGTCATGTCAACTCCCGGTGTTGTTACAACAGAAGTAGGCCAATCCCGTCCGGCCTGCCTTGATATAGGTCAAGCTTGGGCAAGACCCGGCGCGCCGCCCTTGTCATTTCCCATATAAATCTGCCGCGCGCCGTTCAAACGCGCGCACGATCCGCTGCATCGCCTCATGAAAAACCAAACCGATGACAGATTGCAAAATCGCGTTGCGAAACTCGAAATCGACGAAAAAATGCACCTCGCATCCCCCCTCGACATCGACAAACGCCCATGTGGATTTCATGTATTTAAACGGGCCCTCAATATATTCCGTGTCAATCTTTTGCCGCTCGGGCCACAGCACCACACGACTGCCAAAGCGTTCGCGAAAGACTTTGAACGAGATCACAAGATCGGCCAGCATTACCTCGGTGCGGTCCTGAGGTCTGTCGATGGCCGCGTTGCCGGGGGTGACGGATTTGATCCGCGCGGCGGCGCACCACGGCAGGAATTTGGGATACTGCGCCACATCCGCGACAAGGCTGTACATCTGCTGCGCGTTGTAGGGCAGCACTTTTGTCTCTGAATGTGTGGTCATGCCTGCTTTGCCCTGTTCCGCCCGGACCATGGATTTCGTATGCTATGCCACAGAAATCAAGGGGGACGTCATGCCGCAAGCCGCTTATGTGATCGATCAGATGATCTCGGCGAAATCTATTGCCGCGCGGATCGAGGATCTGGCGCATGAAATCCGCACCTCTTTTGAGGGCACGGACAAACTGGTCGTTGTCGGCCTGCTGCGCGGGTCGTTCGTGTTTATCGCCGATCTGGTGCGCGAACTGGATCTGCCGGTCGAGGTGGATTTTCTAGAGGCCTCGTCCTACGGCGACGGCATGACCTCTAGCCGCGAAGTCCGCATTCTCAAGGACTTGCGCGGCGAAATAGGTGGGCGCGATGTGCTTTTGGTTGAGGATATCGTCGATACCGGCTTTACCCTGCACCATGTCACCCGGCTGTTGCAGACCCGCCAGCCGCGCCGCCTGGAAACCATCGCGCTGCTGGACAAGCCTAGTCGGCGCGAGGTCGACATCACCGCCACATGGACCGGCTTTACCATCCCCGACGAATTCGTCGTGGGCTATGGCATCGACTATGCCCAACGAGACCGCAACCTGCCCTATATCGGCAAAGTGCGTTTTACCGGCGACTGATCCCCCACTCCGCGCCTACCAGTCCGCGACCATCACCTCGGCGGCCTCGGCCTCGGCCAAAGCGATCTGATCGCGCAGGTAGGCACAGTCGTCCTGATAGCCCGGCAGTTTGTCAGCCTCTGCGTTTTTCAGACCATACAGACACCATGCATACCCCTCGACGGCGTCACGGAACATGTGGTCACCCTCGATCAATTCGTAGGCCAGATTGATCGCAGCGCGGGTGTCTCCGGCAGTGGCGGCCATATTATAGAGCGCCATCGCGGCAAGCGAATCCTGCCCCACGCCATAGCCGTTTTCATACATCGCCCCCAGATTGTTCAGCCCCACAAGATTGCCCGACAGGGCAGAGCGGCGAAACAGATCGAGCGCGCGCGCAAGGTCTTCGTCGACCTCGGGTTCATTTACCAGAAGGTTGCCAAGGTTGTTCATCGCGAGCGCATTGTCCTGCGCGATGGCCTGCTCGTAAAGCGCTATGGCGGCCGGAAAATCCACCTCTCCGCCCCGGCCCTTTTCGTGCATGAACCCCCGGTTGTTCATGGCGTGATGATACCCCAG
>CALGTJ010000607.1 GCA_937901435.1 uncultured Rhodobacter sp.
GTTTTGGTTATAAAGCAGCTTGATATGCTCACGCCACAGGATCTTGAAACGCCATTTCTTGTGCCGCTGTTCACGCCAAGTAACCGAAAGCAGGCAGTCGCCCACGCCAAAGATGTTGGCTTTTCGCAGGCAGCGACCCTCTGTGATCCGACCGCAATCCTTGCGCGGTCAACAGAGTTCGGCGTCGGCTGCTTTATTAATGCAGGGAATGTGATTGGCGCGAAAAGCCGGTTCGGCACGCATGTCACGATTAATCGCGGCTGTTCAATTGGGCATCACGCGCTGTTTCATGATTTTGTTTCAATCGGTCCGGGCTGTGCAATTTGCGGCGACGTCACAATTGGCGGGGGCGCTATGATCGGGGCTGGTGTTGTGGTCTTGCCCGGCCTAACCATCGGTGCGAATTCTGTAATCGGCGCTGGTACCGTCGTGACCAGGAATGTGGCGGCCAATACAAAACTTATCGACCGAAACCCAAAAGGTGTGTCAGCTTTCGCACTAGACCAGCCTTAGAACCGGTGTCCGAGACCGGATACGGCGGCGTCCTGTTCCGCCACCAGGTTTGGTTTTCGTGATGCGATGCCGCTTGAAAACCTGGTTTTGTGATGCCCACGGCTTGCGACTGGAAGGCTCGCCAATCTTTACGCAATTGCTCCTCGCCAAAGTGGTATCGATGTCCGAAGCCCCTGGTGTTGTCGAGCGTTCCCAAACCGCCGGCCAACACTTTATGTCGGCGGGCAAGCCGGTTGAAATCCAAGTATTTAAAATGCAGGTTAAGCATCTCATCCGTGGGCGGCAGCACAACATTGCCTGTTGGATCAGCGGAGTGACGTCCGACGCAAAAATTCGTTTCGTCAATTTGGTCGGGCCTGAAAACGCAAAGCTTACTCATCTTTGCAAATGGGGCTCCGGTTGTGACGGCGTGACATAACCGTTCGTTGGGTTTGGGAAAATCATCTGAAATCATCTGGAACCCCAGCGCGGGGATTATCGTCGAACCTTCGGCCTTGCAACGCCGTAGATAGGTCAGCAAATCATCGTGAACGAGGTGCTCATCAATTGCGGTGAGAAAGACCCAATCTGCTAATTTCCGGCTTTCTTTCCAGGCCGAGTTGTGAAGACGTTGGGCAGACAATACGTAAGAGTCCGAAATAGAACGATCAAACGGCCGCACCTCTACTTTCGGGTGCCGATGCAAGATATCCAGCGAGCCGTCGGTCGAGCCATCATCATAGATGATATATCGGCTTGCGATGCTGTCGTAGTGCTTGAAGAAAAACCCAAGCATATCGGCCTCGTTCCAGCAAATCGCGTAAATATCAATGTTCATTCGGTTTCGCTCATTGATCAAGTGTCAAAACGGCCCTGGAAAAGGCGCGGCTTCTTTCTGCCTTAACGAACACAGATACAACAGCATGCATCCGGTAGTCCGGGAAATTGTTGCAACTCCGGTCGCTGGTTCATAGCCTGCTTCTGAGACGCCGCCCGGCAGTGTTCTGAACATGTGTTTCTTGACGGGATATGCGTTTCCTGGAAAAAAGTAAATACGGTTCCCTTGGAAGGCGTTGCCGATGTTGGCCGCGATGACATTGGGAGTTCAAATAGCGATCGACGCCTGGATGGGAATTGGCGCAGAGTATTTCAACGCTGCCCACGTTTTCCTTGCTTGGGGAAAAATGCTGACCGGCAGCGATCCACAGAATATTCCGTTCCTGATGGCGCAAGAAACTTTCGGAAGAGCGGCGCTGTCACTGACCAGCTTGATCCTGGTCGTTCAACCCAGCCTGAACGCATTCGTCCTGATATGGCTTTGGCGTGTCGCTACCAGAGAAGGTGTGTGATGCCTTGGTAGAAAGGGTATCCCACCCGTCTGGTCGGACGACAGGGAACCGCGACCAGGAACATGCTGTTTCGGGACAACGGGCAACGTCACGGTATCAACTATAGCCGGCAGCTTGAGTCCTGGCGGCAGGTAACAGGGGCCAACAACACGACGGTTTCTGGATCACGAAGAAGGCGATGTACGACCCGCAGCAGTTCCGTTCGTGCGATCGGCTTATGCAAAAACACCAGGCTTCGAAGGAAGTCTGATTCCGGGGCAAAGTCATTCTGGGAATATCCAGTCATGACAATGATTGGCAAAGTTGGAATTAGGGCTTTCGCTCGTGTCGCGAGTTGAACCCCGGACATCGGTTCCGGCAGAATTAAATCCGTAAGTAGAAGGTCAGGCTTCTTGGTAAGCGCCGCGTTATCGCCCTCGTAGACGTTTGAAGTCTGTCATCTGAGAAG
>CALGTJ010000608.1 GCA_937901435.1 uncultured Rhodobacter sp.
CCCTCATTGATTCAGAGATCAACAAACCGCGCAAGAGGGGGTGAGTAATTACGCTAGATGACAAGAAATCAGGGGGTAGCGGCGACCACGTCTACGGTTGCCGGGTGTATATGATGATAAAAAGCGGATGTTCCGAGGGGGGCCTGATAAAGGGTGCTTCGCCACGATCAAACCATGGCAATAACGCGCAAAGCGACTGCGACACAGAAGATCTGAACACCACACCGTGCTTTACGCCCGGCACAATGATTGAAACCGATAAAGGTCCGATGTTGATCGAAGATCTGGAAATCGGCGACAAGGTTCTGACCCGCGACAATGGCTATCAAACGATCCGATGGATCGGCTCTAAACACATCAATGGCGTTGATCTGGCCGCAACACCGCATCTGCGTCCCGTTCTCGTCCGTGCTGGTGCCTTGGGCAATGACCTGCCAGCGCGCGACATGCAGCTTAGCCCGAACCATCGCCTGATGGTGTCCAGCGAACAGACCGCCCTCTATTTCGAAGACCGCGAAGTGTTGGTGGCCGCCAAACATCTGGTCAACAATCGCGGCATCTATAATGTGCAGACCACGGGCACGACCTATATCCATTTTCTCTTTGACTAACACGAGTTGGTGCGCACCAACGGCAGCTGGACCGAAAGCTTTCAACCCGTCGATTATTCCCTGCGCACGCTTGGCAATGCGCAACGGCAGGAAATCCTTGAACTCTTTCCCGAATTGCGCAGCAAATCGCGGCTGGAACGCTTTCCGGCCGCCCGCAGGATCCTCAACAAGCTGGAAATCCAACGTCTCAGCGAGTGATATGAGGTGCTACAGGCGCGCATCCTTTACGGACGCGCGCCCACAAGACCCGCCCCTTTGGGGGCTTTGGGGCGGGTCTTTTCGGGTTTTCCCCCTTTGACACGGGCACTCTCTGGACAGAGCGGGGACAAAGCGGCAGGCTGAACGTACAGTAAACGGAGCCTAACATGAAAGACGCCCCTTGGTATCATTACCCGATCGCGGCCATCGCCCTGCTTTGGTTCCTGCTCAGCGCCATTGACTATTCCCTGACCAAGCTGCAATTCGCGCCCTATCTGGACGCCTTCACAGCAGATCAGATCGCCTATTTCACCAATATGCCGCGCTATGTGGATTTTGCATGGGCGCTCAACGTCTGGCTCGGATTGTTCGCCGCAGTCCAACTCTGGCGCCGCAGCCATTTCGCCGCGCTCTTCTTTGCAATTGCCTTCGCCGGGATCATCATCACCAGCGTCGGATTGATCTTTCTGACCGACCCAAGCCTGTTTCAAGTCACCGGAACACTCGGGATCTGGGTGATGGTCGCCTCGATCATCGCGACAATCCTGTTCTACACCTATGCCCGCGCCATGAATGTGCGCCAGCGTGTAATCTAAGGCATTTCGCGATACATCTGACGCAGATACCGCCCTCTGAAATCAAAGATGTCAACGCCCGGCCCGTGCCGCGCGCCACGCGGCCCAATCCTCTGGCGTGTCCAGATCCGTCAGCGCGTGCCTGTCCGGCAAAACAACAGGGATCACATGCTGAGCCTGCACAACAGAGCGCGCGCCGCGATCCCCGCGCAACGCCAGCAGGTCCGCAAAAACCCGCGACGGAAACAGCACCGGATGCCCCGGATCGCCCGCCGCGCTGCATCCCTGCACCAAGGATTGCCCGTCAAATCCTGCAATCACAGCGACTAAATCCTGCGCCGTGATCTCTGGCATATCCGCAGGCACCACCACCACGGCCCTCATCGCAGGGGGCAAAGCGGCAATCCCCGCCCGGATAGACGCCGCCATCCCCTCGCGCGCCTCAGCCACCGTCACAAAAGACAGATCCAAGCCCTCCAGCGCCGCCAAACGCGCAGGTCGGTCCAAAGGCAGGGCAACCCAAACCGGATATCCCGACGACAAAGCCATCAAGGCCTGCCGACGCAACAGGGCCACCCCGTCAATCCCTTCCAACAGCTTGTCACCGCCCCGCATCCGCGACGAGGCGCCCGCCGCCAAGAGCAGGATTGCGATGTCTTCCATCCCAAACTCTCCTGTTTCGCGCACCAGCCGACCCATAAACCCACCGACCGCCCGCATAGGGCGGTCAGGCAGAGCGCGGGCTTCAGCCCGCACCTTTTGGTTAAATTACCTCTCGGGGATCAGACCGCGCGGACTGAACCGCAATACCAGAACCAGCACCAACCCCATGGTGAACAGGCGCATATGGGCCGCAGACTCTTGCAAATGGCCCTTTAGCCAGCTGCCATCCGCCATCCCGGATGTCACCGCATCCATGATCAACAGCCCCAGAGGCTCGACCTGCACCCAAAGGAACCAGATCAGAAATCCGCCCAGCACGGCGCCAAAGTTATTGCCAGACCCACCCACAATCACCATCACCCAGACCAGAAAGGTGAACCGCAGCGGCTGATAGGTGCCGGGCGTTAGCTGACCGTCCAGCGTGGTCATCATCGCGCCTGCCAAACCACAAACCGCTGAGCCCAGTACGAAAATCTGCAAATGCCGCTTGGTGACATTCTTGCCCATGGCCGAGGCCGCCACCTCATTGTCCCGGATCGCGCGCATCATCCGCCCCCAGGGCGAATTCAGCGCCTTTTCAGACAGCCAGATCAGCGCCAGCAGCACGATAATGAACAAAGCGGCATAGAGCAGCTTGACATAAATCGCCGAAGCCACCACCGGATCATAGCCCCAACCCACCATCCTTGCGACGAAATCCGGGTCGTTTTGCAGGTCGATCTCGTAGGGCACGGGGCGCGGAATACCGACCACGTTCTTGACGCCCCGGCTTAGCCAGTCTTCGTTTTTCATCACCGCGATGATGATCTCTGCAATCCCCAGCGTCGCAATCGCCAGATAGTCAGAGCGCAGGCCCAAGGCCGTCTTGCCGATCAGCCAGGCAGCCCCCGCCGCCGCCAGCCCGCCCACGGGCCAGGCCAGAATGACAGGCAGCCCAAGCCCGCCCAAATAGCCCGTGCCTGCGGGATTTACCGCCTCGATCGCCTCGACCGCCGGGTCAAACACCGCGCGATACAGAATGAAGGCCACGATCAGCAGTGCCATCAGCACAAGCGCGCGCATCCAGCCGCGCGGCATCCGGCCCCAGACGATCACCGCCGCCACGATGGATCCCGCCCCAAGCGCCAAGGCCAAGAGCACGCGTAAACCGCCCGCCGCCCAGGCCTCTGGCACCGGGTCCATGCCCACCAACACAGCCGCCAATCCGCCAAGCGCCACAAATCCCATGACTCCGATATTGAAGAGGCCCGCATAGCCCCATTGCATATTGACCCCCAGCGCCATGATCGCGCTGATCAGCCCCATATTGAAGATGCCAAGAGCCACGTTCCAGCCCTGGACAAATCCGACCCCAATGGTCATCCCGAACACAATCGCGAACAGTAGCGTGTTTTTCACTGGCGTGCTCATGACGATTTCCCCGCAAATATGCCGGTCGGGCGGAACAGCAGGACGATCACAAGGATCATAAAGCTGACGGCCAGCTTGTAATCGGTGCTTAGCAGTTGCACGAGGCTGTCCGGTTCCAGCGGTGCGGGCATCAGGTAGACCAGGACTTTTTTCCAGGCGTAGGTCACGAAGATCTCGGAAAAGGCGATGACGAATCCGCCCACAATAGCGCCCAGCGGACTGCCCAGCCCACCCACGATGGCGCTGGCAAAGATTGGCAGCAAAAGCTGGAAATAGGTGAAAGGTTTAAAGGATTTGTCCAGCCCGTACAGCACCCCGGCAACGGTCGCCAAAGCGGCAACGATGATCCATGTGATCATCACCACGCGCTCTGGGTTGATGCCAGACAACAGAGCCAGATCCTCGTTGTCGGAATAGGCCCGCATGGATTTTCCGGTACGGGTCCGGTTCAGGAACCAGAACAACAGGACCACGACGATCACGGCGGTGACAAGGGTGATGCCTTGGGTGGTCTTGATTGCCAGACCCTCGTCCAGCCCGGTCATCTTCTTGAATTCACTTGCGCGGATGATGAAACGCTCGCCATCGGCAAAGCGTTGATCGTCCGGCCCGATGATAAAGCGCACAAGGCCGTTCATCATGAACATCACGCCCATCGACACGATCACGAGAACCACCGGTTTTGCGCGTTGTTCGCGGTAAAACGCATAGATCAGCCTATCCGTGCCCAGCAACAACAGCGCCGTCACCGCAATCCCGACAGGCAAGGCCAGCAGGGCGGTTGGCAGGGGCCCCAGCGAGACGCCCATCGACTGCAACCACCATGTGAACAGGATCGTCGCCATGGTCCCAAAGGCCATGGTGTCGCCATGGGCAAAATTGGAAAACCGCAGGATGCCGAAAATCAGCGTCACGCCAAGCGCCCCCAGCGCCAGTTGCGCGCCATAGGCGGTGGCCGGGATCAGCACGAAATTCGAGAATGCCACCAGCGCGTTGAGAAACTCCATCAGAGTCCGATCCTTTCACAGAGACCTTTTTGCTGACCAAAGGCCAATTGTTCCGGCACGAAGTAGACCGACATCAACAGCGCCGCGCCCGCAGGCACGCGCATCCGCTGTTCCTGCTCTGACGCGCCTGTTGCGACGACCAGCGCCTGTGGTCCAAGGTCGGGATGCTCGATCACGCAGATCACCGTTCTGCCGTTGGTGCAATGCGCCACGGTGGTCAGATCTGCCTCTTGCCACTCGATCGCATCGCCATTCTCCACCAAGATCACCTGACGCCCATCTTCGAAGACACAGGCCAGAAACGGGTCGTTACGCCCTTCGGCATGTGCCAGCCCAGTGCCGAGCAGCGCGGCGCAGACCCACCTCATGGTGACACCTTGCACGGGCCACTCAGCCGGAGGCCCGTCGCCGTTTCATTGTAAATACCGCTTCCATCGGGCTGCATCGTGAACATCCGCGCGCCCATGGCCTCGCCATCCTCCCAAAAGCCGCGTGTTTCACCGATGATCATCGGCTCTGCGCTAAATCGGATTCCACCGAGGGTCACCATTGTGACTTGTTTTCGGGGCGGATCTTGTGGATGAACTGCGGCAGAGAACTGGTTGCGATCTATTGTAAAATTCAAATTCACAGGACTGGGGCAGGGCGCCTGCGTCGTGCAGGGTTTGGACAGGGTGCAGGCGATGCGTTCTGCCAATACAGGGCTGGCAAGCAGGCAGATCAGGACTGACGAGAGGCAGGTGCGAGTCATGGCGGCACGTAGGCTTGCCGGCGCAGACGTAAATCCACAAAATGTCTTCATTACAAGTATTTGAGAGATGTTCTTAATGTTGAACAACACATCAGCCCCCCAAAAAGCTCTTGCGGACTTCGGGATCTTCCATCAAGGCCTTGCCCGTGTCGGTAAATCGGTTCGCGCCCTGCACCAGAACAAAACCTTTGTCTGCGATTTCAAGAGCTTGTCGGGCGTTCTGTTCGACCATAAGGATCGAAATACCAGTGCGGGCGACCTCTATGATACGGTCAAACAATTCATCCATCACGATCGGGCTGACACCGGCGGTGGGTTCATCCAGCATCAGCACCTTGGGCTCTGTCATCAGCGCGCGACCCACAGCGACCTGCTGGCGTTGCCCGCCTGACAGCTCGCCCGCCAACTGGCGTCGCTTGTCACGCAAAATCGGAAACAAATCATAGACTTGCTCGATTGTCTTGCGCACATCATCGCGGCGCAGGAAGGCGCCCATTTCAAGGTTCTCCTCGACCGTCATCGAGGTAAAGATGTTGCTGGTCTGGGGTACAAAGGCCATGCCCTTGGCGACACGCGCCTGCGGGGTCAATTTGGTGATATCATCGCCATCCAGCCGCACCGCGCCTTTTCGGACGTTCAACATGCCAAAAACGGCCTTCATCGCGGTGGATTTGCCCGCCCCGTTTGGGCCGACGATCACCGCGATCTCGCCCTTGTCGACGGCAATCGTACAGTCGTGCAGGATATCCGCGCCCGAGCCATAGCCCCCCGTCATTGCATCCCCGATCAGGAACGGGCCACCCGAAATCTTACTGCTCACTGCTGCATTCGCCTTACCGCCTTGTTTTACCGCATCATTTCCCAATGGGCGCGAGTCTTTTGTGATAGAGCGGTCCTTGTTGCCGCGGTCGTCAAACGTGGGGCTGCTCATGGAAAAACCTCGCAAGTGCCTGTGCCTGCGCCGCTGCCGAGGGTGGCCTCGCTCAGCAGGGTAAAGGCAACGACAGCCGTGCCATCGGGCTGATGCGCCAAAAGATAGGTGGCAAGCCCGTCATCAAAGGCAAAACTGCGCCGCAGACTGTCGCGTGCGATATACCTGTCCAGAGACTTTGCCTTGCCGATATCCTCATTGATTTGCCCGAACTGGCGATAATCTTCGTCCGCATTGGTCGAAAACGTCAGGGTCATCCCATCAAACCGACAGGTGCTCAGCACTGTATCGCCAGCTTGCGTGTCAAACTCTTGCTGCACAAGCGTAGAGGTGGTGCTATGCTCTTTGACGATTGTGCATACGCCATCGCCGTGACCAGAGGCCAGCGTGGTGAGATCCATTTTGATCCAGCCAAAGCGCGCGTCGGTTTCACCGGACACGCCGGGACGGTAGGCCACGGCCATATGGCGCGCACCGTCTTGCCAGACAGCGGTCACCAAGGGGCTGTGATACAGCCAGCCATAGCGCATCATTCCGAGATCGCCCCATGCCCCTGTTCCCGTCTCTGGCTCTGCCGTTGTCCCGGTGCGGCGCACCACCGTGCTGCCAAAGTCATTCTGGACCTGACCAAGCTCATAGCCGACCCCGTCCAGCAGGCAGGTCGCATAGATCTCGACTGCCGCGCTCTGGGTCTCGTTCTGAGCCTGCGCTGCAGTTGTCACCGCTCCGGTCAATGCAGCCCCCAACGTGGCACCCCCTATCGCAACGGCCAAATGCAGGGCAAATGCCCTCGGGATCATGATGCCACCTTGTCTTTTTGGTCCTTGTTTTTGAGGCTCTTGTTCTTGAGACCCGTGCCCAGATAGGCCTCGATCACCTGCTCGTTGGCCTTGATCTCGTCCAATGTGCCCTGCGCCAGAACCTTGCCCTCGGCCATGCAGATCACCGGATCGCAGAGGCGACCGATGAAATCCATGTCGTGCTCGATCACGCAAAACGTATAGCCGCGTTCTTGGTTGAGGCGCACGATGGCATCGCCAATGGTGTTGAGCAGAGTGCGGTTCACCCCCGCGCCGACCTCGTCAAGAAAGACGATTCTTGCGTCCACCATCATGGTGCGCCCCAGCTCCAGCAGCTTTTTCTGCCCACCGGACAGATTACCAGCTTTCTCATCCTTGAGGTGATCTATGGTCAGGAATTCAAGGACTTCGTCGGCTTTCTTCAACAACGCCACCTCTTCCTGTGCCACGCGGGCGCGGTGGAACCACGCGCTCCACAGGGTCTCGCCAGATTGTGCGGGGCGCACCATCATCAGATTTTCGCGCACCGACATAGAGCCGAACTCATGGGCGATCTGAAAAGTGCGCAGCAAACCCTTGGCGAACAATTCATGAGGGGGCAGGCCGGTAATGTCCTCGCCCGCCATCAGAACCTTGCCGGAAGTAGGTTTAAGAACGCCAGCGACAACGTTGAAAAGAGACGTTTTTCCAGCGCCATTCGGGCCAATCAGACCAGTGATAGAGCCTTCAGTGATTTCAAACGACGCGCCGTCGACGGCATGAAAGCCACCGAAATGCTTGTGAACGTCCTGAACGACGATCATATTCTGTCCTTCCCCAAGGGTTTATACGGTTAGACCGCAAAC
Source organism: uncultured Rhodobacter sp. (assembly GCA_937901435.1). Next base: position 7,792 of record CALGTJ010000608.1, read on the forward strand.
CAGGCCGCCGCGCAAGCATACCGTAGTGTGATCGCGCGAAACTGGAAAAGACGACATCTAACCCCTACATCTGAGCGAACCCAACGAGGAGGCGCATGATGAGACTTTTGGCAGCGACGATGGCATTTGGACTTGGCTCTATGACCCTGACACTGGCGGGGACTGCGGGTCAGGCGGCAACGCTGGACACGGCGGCAGGGGCGCTAAGGCTGGATGTGATGGCAGGGGATCTGGACACGCCATGGGCCTTTGGGTTTCTGCCGGATGGCGGCGTGTTGCTGACAGAGATCGAGGGCACGCTGTTCCATCTGCGTGCCGACGGGTCACGGGACGAGGTCGCAATGGATCTGGATGTGGCGGCGGTCGGGCAAGGTGGCCTGCTGGACGTGATGATCCCGCGCGATTTTGCCAGCAGCCGCGAGGTGTTCCTGAGCTTTGCCAAGTCGCAGGGGCGCGGGGCAGGAACGGCGCTGGCAGTTGGACGGCTGAACGAGGACGGCACGGGTCTGAGCGACATCAAGGTGATCTTTGAGATGGAAGAAGGGTCGATCGGTGGGCGGCATTTCGGCTCTCGCGTTGTCGAGGCAGCGGATGGCACTTTGTTCCTGACCATTGGCGATCGGGGCAATGATCGCATGGCGCAAGACCGCAGCGCGCACAACGGGTCGATTGTGCGGATCAACCGCGATGGCAGCATTCCCGCCGACAATCCTTTTGCCGGGCAGCGCGGCGTGCAGCCAGAGATCTGGTCCTACGGGCACCGCAATCCGCAAGGGGCCACCCTTGATCTGGACGGACAGCTTTGGGCGGTGGAACATGGCGCGCAGGGCGGAGACGAGGTGAATCGTATCGAGCGGGGCGCGAATTACGGCTGGCCGGTGATCTCGTACGGGCGGCACTATTCGGGCGCAAAGATCGGTGAGGGCACGGCAAAGCAAGGGATGGAACAGCCCGCCCATTTCTGGGACCCCTCGATCGCGCCCTCCGGGATGATGGTCTATTCCGGCAAGCTTTGGCCCGAATGGCAGGGCGACATGTTCATCGGAGCGCTGAAATTCGATTACATCTCACGGCTGGAGGGCTCGCCATTGGGCGAGGTCGAGCAGATCGCCAGCGACGCCACCCTGCGCGTGCGCGACATTCGCGAAGCCCCCGATGGGACGATCTGGTTTCTGAGCGTGGGCAATGGGTCGCTATACAGGATGTCGCCCCAGTAGGCCCTTACCCGGCAGCCTCTTGCGCGGCGATATCGTCCATCACTTTCGCCCATAGTTCGGCCGGTTGCGCGCCCGGCACAGCGTGTTGCTGGGCGACGATGAAGGTCGGCACACCTGTGACGCCACGCTCTCGCGCCCATGTGTCGCGCGCACGGATGTCTTCAAGGTCGCTGTCGCTTGCCAAAAGTTTCAGGACCACCGCGGCGTCCATGCCTGCGGTGTCGGCCAGATCGGCCAGCACATCCACATCGCCAATATCGCGCCCTTCCTTGAAGTAGGCGCGGAACATGGCCGACACGATGGGCGTCTGCCGCCCCTCGATCCCCGCCCAATGGATCAGGCGATGCGCGTTGATCGTGTTCGGCGTGCGCTTTATCGCGCCGAAATCAATATCGATCCCCGCGGCCTCGGCTGCCTCGGCGATCCGCGCATAGACCTGCACGGCCTGCTCTTTTCCGCCGAATTTGGTTTCCAGATAATCGCGGCGATCCATGCCGCCCTCTGGCATCTCGGGGTTCAGTTGAAAGGGATGCCATTCGATTTCAAACGGATGATCGGCGCGCTTTTCCAGCGCCCGGTCCAGATTGGCCTTGCCGATATAACACCACGGACAGATCGGATCGCTTAAGATGTCTAGTTTGACCATGTTCGTTTCTTTTCGCTTTTGGTTTTGCCCGAGGGGCCAGGGCCGGCAGCAGGGCCGGTGGGCGGTTCGACCCCTTAATAAGCAAATCTGATCGCGCTGACAGCAAAAAAGACTTTCTGTCTTTTTGAATGCTGCATTGCGGCGTGAAATCGCGCAGACCAGTTAACGGCTTGACCCATATCTGGGATTTGAGAGTCCAAACCAGAGGATGTTCCCGATGCGTTGCGGGATTTCACGGACCGAATCACAACCCTGCATGAGTCCAGTTCAATTTTGTAACAGTCTGATATGGAAGTTTAATTCTTGACGGGCGTTTGTGCCGTCGCGCCGGGTCGCGTAATGTTGACCGGCGAGGAAGACCGACTCAACCCAGACGCGATGCCGCTTGTTTGCCCCCACCAAAGGCCTGCCTTTTGCGTCACAAGCCTGCCGAAAGGACGACCCATGACCTTCAAATCCACGCGCGGAAAACCGACAGCGCTGCCGTCCAGCCCAAAATCAAACGCCCCCAAGGATCAGCGCGGTTTTGTTTGGGAAAACGGATTCAAGGTTCAGATGGGCAGTGAAACCGCCAGATCCCTCGGCGTCACGGCGGTTCATCTGGTGTCGCGCGTGATGCTGGCTGTTACGATTTGTTTTGCATTTCTTGTCGTTGGCTTTGTCGTGCTGATCGCAGCACTGGTCTATGAACCCACGCTTTGGGGATTGGTCCCATGGGGCGACGCGCAGGGCTCAACCAGCGGAAATTGAGCGCAAAAGCTTGCGCTGCACCTTGCCGTTTGGATTGCGCGGCAGGGTGTCGATGTGTTGGAACAGGCGCGGGCATTTGTAGCGGGCAAGGGACTGGTTTGCGAACTCTGCAAGAGCCTTATTGTCCAGATCCTGCGCGGCGGTGTAGAACAGGGCTATGACAGAGGTACCCTCTTTGACGGTGACCTCGGCGGCGGCACATTCGGTCAGGTCAGGAAAGCTGGACATGATGCGTTCAACCTCGATGGGCGAGACGCGAAAGCCGCCCGCGTTCATCATATCGTCATCCCGCCCCAGATAGGTGATCGCACCATCGGCGGCCATGCTGACCATGTCTCCCGTCAGAAACCAGTCGCCCTGATAGCGCGCTGCGGTCTCGTCGGGGGCGTTCCAATAGCCCAGCGTCAGACCGGGGTCGCGGCGCGCGACACCAAGAACGCCGGGCATGTCATGGGGCACGGGACCGTCAGGGCCCAGCACGGCAAGACGGCGGCCCTGTTGCGGATAGCCCAGCGTGCCCTGCGGTGCGG
>CALGTJ010000609.1 GCA_937901435.1 uncultured Rhodobacter sp.
GTCCGTCTGGGGGACGGAAGGTCGCAGGTTCAAGTCCTGCTAGCCCGACCAAAATATAAACGCCCGCGCCCCGTTCGCGGGCGTTGGCACATCTGGAGTAGGTGATGCTCGCCACCGGCGTTCTTCCAAGTCAGACCCTGCGTGCCATGATTGATGACGCTCAGATCACCGCGACGCCCGCCATTCTTGACGCCCAGATTCAACCCGCCTCGATTGACCTGCGCCTTGGCACGGTTGCCTACCGGGTGCGGGCCTCTTTTCTGACCGGGCACGGGGCCAAAGTGACCGACCGTCTGGCGGAATTCGAAATGCATCGGGTCGATCTGACCCATGGGGCGGTTCTGGAAAAGGGCTGTGTCTATGTGGTGCCCCTGATGGAACGCCTCGCTCTGCCCAAGGACGTGCAGGCGGTGGCGAACGCGAAATCCTCGACCGGGCGGCTGGATCTGCTGACGCGCACGATCACCGATGGCGGAGTCGAATTCGACCGCATCCCGCAGGGCTATACCGGCCCGCTTTATGCCGAAATCTGCCCGCGCAGTTTTTCTGTGCTGGTGCGTCCGGGCATGCGGCTGAACCAGATCCGGTTTCGTGCCGGTCAAGCGGTGCTGTCAGATGGCGATCTGACCGCGCTGCACGCCGATGTGGGGCTGGTGACGGGCGAGGCCCTGATCGATGATGGTCTGGGCTTTTCCGTCGATCTGCGCCCCGCCACAAGCGATCTGGTCGGCTACCGCGCCAAGCCGCATACGGGCGTGATCGACCTTGATCTGATCGGCCATTATGACCCGGCTGAATACTGGGAAGAGATCCGGACCTTGTCGGGGCGCATCATCCTTGACCCCGGTGCGTTTTATATCCTCGTCAGCCGCGAGGCGGTGCACATCCCTCCAGATTACGCCGCCGAAATGGCCCCCTATCTGGCGATGGTCGGTGAATTTCGCGTGCATTACGCGGGCTTTTTTGATCCCGGTTTTGGCCATTCGCCCGCCGGGGGATCAGGCTCTCGCGGGGTGCTTGAGGTGCGCTGTCACGAGGCGCCCTTTGTGCTGGAACACGGTCAGGTCGTTGGCCGTCTGGTCTACGAGCATATGGCGACGCGCCCGGCGCAGATTTATGGCGCAGAGATTGCGTCGAACTATCAAGGACAGGGTCTTAAGCTAAGCAAGCATTTCCGGGTGTGACCCCCTCTATTGCACACCGGCGCGAATGTCAGCAAATGACGCAAGCGTCGCCTGCGCATCATTATTTTTGATTGCAATGACCGGGGCTTTCTCGCAGGTGTTGCGATAAGCGGCGGCGTTGAACTGGTTCCAGCACAATGTATGATTTTTCACTTGCGGATATCATTGTGCTGCTCGCGGCGGTCACTTATTTTATCGGGTATCTGATCACCCATCAGATCACGTTGCGCATTGCCGTTCTGATCGGAACGGGTCTCTATATTTGGTATTATTGGATCGTCGATGACACGCCGCTTTGGGTGGCGATTTGGACAAGCATCGCGATCGCACTGGCCAACAGCATTGGACTTGCCAGCCTCTTTTTACGCAACTCGACCCTGTCGATCCCAAAGCGTCACAAGGATATCTACGCGCATTTCAAAGTCCTGCCACCGGGCGATTTTCGCAAGCTTATGCGCGCGGCCACCCGGCGCTCTGTGCCCAAGGGCATGGTGCTGACCACAGACGAAAAGCCTGTCACCTCTGTGTTCTATATCCTGAGCGGGCCGGTTGCGGTGGAAAAATTCGGCGAGAGCTTTGATTTGCCCGAGGGGATTTTTCTGGGCGAGGTTGGCTATCTTACCGGACGCCCCGCCTCTGCCACCACGGTCATGACCACTGATGGCGATGTTCTGGAATGGAAAGTCGATGTGCTAAAGCGTAAAGCAGACCGAGACGTGCGGTTTAGACTGGCCATGGACGCGGTGATTTCGCTGGATCTGGCCAATAAGGTGGCCCGCGCCGGGTCCCCCAAGACCAAAGAGAGCGCGGTGAGGTCGACCTCACTCGTGCCATCCGTGCCAGTGCCATCCTTGCCAGTGTCTTCCTTGCCAGTGCCATCCGTACCAGTGTCGTTATGAAATTCATCACTGTGAAAGACGTGATCCATCCATCCGGGGTCCAAGATGTTTTGCGACATCTCTCGGATGAATAGATCTTGATCTGCTTCCGAGCCCTGCCAAGTCAAAAGCGTGTTCAGGGCCTCGCATAGCTCTGCCGTGTCATACATCCCACACGCGCCCAATCCTTAGAATTTGCTGACACGGCGCGCAACTTTCATCGCGTCTTTGCTGCGTTTTGCGGATTGCGCGTCACCAACTTGCGCCTGATCGCCCCCTGTATTGCCACGCTTCTTGGCCACCATGTTGATGCCCGCGTCCATGCCTTTGGTAAGCGCCGCGTTATCGCCCTCGTAGACGTTTGAAGTCTGTCATCTGAGA
>CALGTJ010000610.1 GCA_937901435.1 uncultured Rhodobacter sp.
CCGCGCCCTATTGGGTCAGTTATCCCGATATGGTCCTGCTGGCAGGCGGCACGCCCGTGATCGCCGAGGCCTCGATGCAGACCGATTACAAGCTGACCGCAGATCAGCTAGAGGCCGCGATCACGCCCAAGACCAAATGGCTGATCTTCAACTCGCCCAGCAACCCGACGGGCGCAGGATATGCCTGGGACGAACTTAAGGCGCTGACCGACGTACTCTTGCGTCACCCCCATGTCTGGGTGATGACCGATGACATGTACGAACATCTGGTGTTTGACGACTTCAAATTTTGCACCCCCGCGCAGGTCGAACCACAGCTTTACGAGCGCACCCTGACCGTCAACGGCGTATCAAAGGCCTATGCGATGACCGGCTGGCGGATTGGCTATGCGGGCGGGCCCGCGCCCCTGATCAAGGCGATGGGCAAGATCCAGTCGCAATCCACCTCGAACCCCTGCACCATCAGCCAATGGGCCGCCGTCGAGGCGCTGAACGGCTCACAGGACTTCATTGCCGAAAACAACGTCGCCTTCAAACGCCGCCGCGATCTGGTGGTGGGGATGCTGAACGACGCAAAGGGCGTCACCTGCCCCACCCCCGAGGGCGCGTTTTACGTCTACCCCTCGATTGCCGAATGCATCGGCAAGACGTCGGCCAAGGGCACCGAAATCACCGACGACGAAGCCTTTGCCACAGCCCTGCTGGAAGAAACCGGGATCGCCGTGGTATTCGGGGCCGCCTTTGGCCTTAGCCCGAACTTTCGCATCAGCTACGCCACCTCTGATGCGGCTCTGGTGGACGCCTGCACCCGGATCCAGACCTTCTGCGCTGCGCTAAAGTAGACACTTTGATCGAAAACTGACGATGCATTAACCTTTGACGTGCCGCGATGTGATATCTGCGTCACGTCAAAGGGCAAGGCCAGACATAATTTCGCTTCACAGCTTGAGGCGACAACCGACCTTTGACACATCTGCGCGCAAGCCATAGCCTGAGCTGAAAGCCAAGTAAAAAGTCAAATAGAGGACGTCCTTTGAACGACCTTCCAGAATATTATTTCCGGGTCCGCGAAAATGGGGCCTTTGTCTTTAGTATCGACACCCAAAACCGGCAGCGTCGGATCGAGATGGATCAGATCGCCGTCGTGAACATCAAAAGCGGGCAGATCAAGCCGCATGGCGACCGGGTTCTGAGCGAGACAGATCTGGCAGAGATCACCACATGGATGGAGAACCGAAAATCCCTGCTGGCCCGCCGTAATCTGGACGATATTCACCGCGCGATCGACTATCTCAACACGACGACCCACTGGGTCAACACCATGGCAGACGATGACGAGCTCGAGAACATCACCGATTCTCTGCTGTTGGCCATGCACGACCTGCGCTCTGTTCTGGTGCGCAAAAAGGCCGACCGCCTGATGAAAGCCTCAAAAGACCGGATGGCCGGGGAATAGCCGCGCGCTTTCCCTTGCTTTCGGTTTCATCTTGGCAAAAATACTCAAAAAATACCCCAACAGGGGCGCGCGACCACCCACTGGGGACAGCGCCTGTGCGTGACCTCTAAACAGGCACCCGCGCCACGCCTTTGGTCCAGAACCGATAGATCAGCAACACCGAAGCAAAGCTGAGTCCCACCGTAAGCCCCATCCAGATCCCGGCCCCGCCCCAGCCCAAGACGATGCCCATCACATAGCTGGACGGAATGCCCACGACCCAATAACTGATGGCGGCAAAGATCATCGGCACGCGCGTGTCCTGCAATCCCCGCAGCAGCGCCAGCGCAATCACCTGCGCCCCGTCAACCAGTTGGAACAGGGCCGCCACACCCAGCAGGATCACCCCAAAGGCGATGATCGCCGGGCGGTCGGGGTCGCTGGGATCCAGAAACAGCCCCAACAGCGGCTCTGGAATGGCCAGATACAGCACCGCTGTCAGCAGCGCAAAAGCCACTGACATGGCAAAGGCCACCAACGCGCCATCGCGCAGGCTGCGCCCGTCGCGCCGCCCCGCCGCATGACCGACGCGCACCGTGCCCGCCTGACTGACGCCCAGATGCACAACAAAAGACATGGACGCCAGTTGCAACGCAATCCCATGCGCAGCCAGCGGCACCGTCCCCAGCCAGCCCATCATCACGGCACTGGCCGAAAACATCCCGCTTTCTGCCAGATTGGTCAGCCCGATGGGCCAGCCCAGCTTGAACACACGGCCAAACGCCTCCCAGTCGGGCCGCCACAGACGCTGGAACATCGCGTGCTCTGGTGTGACGCGCATGGTGTAGATCACCAGCGCCAGCAACGTGACCATCTGCATCACAACAGAGGCGATCGCCGCCCCCGTGATCCCCAGTTCAGGCGCCCCAAAATTGCCAAAGATCAGCACATAGTTCAGCAGCCCGTTCAGCACCGCGGCCGCAACAGTGACCCAAAGGACAATCTGTGTCCGCTCTAGCGCGGCGAGGTAGTTCTTGAGCACCATCACCAACAGCGCAGGCAGCATCCCCAACGACAGGATCGCCAGATACTGCGAACATAACGCTGCAATCACTGGTTTTTGCCCCAAGGCCAGCAAGATCGGCTCTGACCAGATCAACAGCGGCATGACCGCCAGCCCATAAAGCGCAGACATCCACATGCCCATGCGCGTGACCCGGCGAATTTGCGTCTCGTCGTTTTCAGCCATGGCGCTGGCGACCATGGGCAGCACCGCAAAAGCAAAGCCAGAGCCGACGATGAACAGCACAAAGAAGGCCGAAAACCCCAGAGTGGCGGCGGCCAGCGCCTCTACGGAATACCAGCCAAGCATCAGGTTATCCGTCACCCCGATCGCCACCTGCGCCAGATGACTGCCCACAAGGGGCAGGCCAAGGGTCAGCAAAGCGCGGCTGTGCTGGCGGTAGGGGATGGGGGTCGTCATCCGCAAGGCTTAGGCGAGATGCCGGATCGCTTCAAGCGGCGTGACGCGCCCCTCTATTACTTGCGCACGAATACTGCCTCTTCGCCCGTGCTGTAGACATAGATATGTAACCTTTGACTGTTGGCCTCGATCAGACCCCAACAATCCGGTGCGCCTTTGGTGTAGTCAAAAGTGAACAAAGCCACCGGCCCGTCCCCCTCGGACTCTGGGCAGGTCTGGGCAATTTCAAACTGTGCCGGATCATTTTTGTCGCCCTTGTAGACCAGATACCATTCGTAAGCGTGTGCTGATCACCCATCGGGTTGTGGCTTGGGTGGTGTCTCGAAACTGGTAGAAATTCTCTGGCGGCGTCTCCGAGCATGTGA
>CALGTJ010000611.1 GCA_937901435.1 uncultured Rhodobacter sp.
CATTATGCTTGACCAGGCCGCCAATCGCCGCCGCTGTCAGCAGGAAATCCCCGACTTTGGACGGCACAGCGCCGGGCACATGGTCCAGCCAATACCTTATAACCGCCGGGACCACCCCCGCCGCGCCATTGGTTGGGGCCGTGACCACCTGACCCCCGGCGGCGTTTTCCTCGTTCACCGCCATGGCATACATCGACATCCAGTCGTTGATCGTATGGGGCGCGGTCAGGTTCATGCCGCGTTCACCGATCAATGCGTCATGGATTCCTTTGGCGCGGCGTTTGACCTTCAGCCCGCCGGGCAGGATGCCTTCGCCCACCAACCCGCGATCCATACAGTCGCGCATCACCTCCCAGATCCGGTGCAGCCCGCGATCCAGTTCTGACGGGGTCATCCGGCTTAACTCATTGGCGCGCTTCAAGTCGGCCACGGATTTGCCGGTGGCCGCGCACATCCGCAACACCTCATCGGCGCTTTTGAACGGGTAGGGCACAGGTGGCCCGTCATCCGTGTCCTTGCCCGCCGCCAGTTCCGCCTCTGTCAGAACAAAGCCACCGCCCACAGAAAAATAGGTTTCTTGCAAAATGACATCGCCCTGCGCGTCGCTGGCCGACAGAATCATGCCGTTGGCGTGACCTTTAAGAGGGGCATCGTAGTCAAAGATCAGATCGCGGGCCGGGTCAAAGGCAAGCGGCAACAGGTCAGCAGGTGTCACGGTCTTTGACTCTGCAATCACAGCCAAAGCGGCTTCTGCGACCTCGTTGTCATAGGTTTCTGGGCGAAATCCGGCGAGACCCAGAATAACGGCGCGGTCGGTCGCGTGGCCAACCCCGGTAAAGGCGAGCGAGCCGTAAAGCGTGGCCTGCACCCCATGAAAGGTAAAGGGCGAGGCGCGCATCTGGTCCAGAAACCGCGCAGCGGCCACCATCGGGCCCATGGTATGGGACGACGACGGGCCAATGCCCACTTTGAACATGTCAAAGACCGAAACGAACATTCACGCGCCTTTCCCTTGGGTGAAATCCTTGTCGCACTTCAATCGGAATTCGCAGCGTTTGGATACGACATAATCCAAGGCATACGCGATTTATTCAGAGGGTCTGTGATCTGTCGAGAGACCAAAGAACGTGGCGAACCCGGCGCGTCCCGCATTGGTGAAATGCACCGCCCGAGAGGCCGCGTCGCGTCGCGCCCAGCCCAAATCCTCGAAGCGCGCAAGATAAGCCCGGCCCAGACCGCCCGCCAGGTGCGACCGGCGCTCGCTCCAGTCCAGGCATTCGCGGCACAGTGGGGATTTCTGTCGTGCAAGGCTCGCGATATCGATCCCGAACCCTTGTGCCAGCGCGCGGCCCTTCGGGTTCAATTCGACCGTTTCTTGTGTCACTGTGATCTGCCCGCTGTCGCGTAAGGCATCAAACATCACGATCCCCATGCTGCCCGCCAGATGATTATAGCAGACCCGGGCATCCCGCAGGGTCGTGTCGCGCGGTCCGGTGCGGTTACGCAAATGCCCGGCCCCTGCGGCAAGTCCCATCAACGCTTCGAGAACGCGCGCAACATCATCGCTGGCCAGCGAGAAATACCTGTGCCGTCCCTGTTTGCGCCCGCGCAACAGCCCGCCATCACCCAGTTTTGCCAGATGCGCACTGGCGGTCTGTGGGGTCACTCCGGCCTCTGTGGCAAGTTCGGTCGCAGTCAGGGCCTTGCCGCTCATCAGGGCGGTCAGGATATTGGCGCGGGCCGGGTCACCGATCAGGGCGGCGATACGGGCAATGTCTGGTCCTTCTTTCATAGTTCGACCGTAGGCGAAGCATCTTTGCACGCCAAGATGTTAAATCAGTGTCAGTCATGAAAGGAAAACCCATGCTGACCTGTATCATCCGCTACCATATCGACCCGACGAAAAAGGCGCAGTTTCTGACCTATGCGCAGAATTGGGGGCAGGCGATCCCGCGCTGTGGGGCTGATCTGATCGGTTATTATGCGCCGCATGAGGGGTCCAGCACGCTGGCTTATGGTATTTACAACGTTGACAGTCTGGCCGCCTATGAGGCCTATCGGGCACGGCTGGCGGATGATCCTCTGGGCAAAGAGAACTACGCCTTTGCCCAAAGGGAAAAGTTTCTCTTGCGCGAGGATCGTACCTTTCTCAAATCGGTGTCTGGCCTGAAGTCGGTGTCTGGCCTCAAACCGGGGGCCGGACCACGGGAGCGAAGCACATGATCGCCATTATTTTCGAAGTCGAACCCGCAGAGGGGCGCAAGGACGACTATCTGGACATGGCCGCCAAAATGCGCCCTCTGGTGGACCAGATTGATGGGTTCATCTCTGTCGAACGGTTTCAGAGCCTGACACATCCGGCCAAGCTGTTGTCGTTGTCCTTCTTTCGCGACGAGGCCGCAGTGGCCGAGTGGCGCAGGTTGACCGCGCATCGCGGCGCACAAAAGAAGGGGCGGGACGGGACATTCTCTGACTACCGTTTGCGGGTCGCCCATGTGATCCGCGACTACGGCATGTTCGAGCGCGACCAAGCCCCGGCGGATAGTGTCGAGACTTTGAACGGCTAGCTAGGCCGCATCCGGCTGTGCAATTGCATCTGGCCGCGTCAGAACAAATGTGGCCGCGCCCCCCATGCAGACCGCCTGTATGCCAATCAACCACCAGGGCAACCCAAGCAACAACGACACCGCTAACACAGCCGCCATCGCCAGCACTGCCGCCCGTTTCGCGCGTGGGGCGATGGCGCCTGAGGCCTCCCAATTCTGGATGTGAGGCCCGAAATGGGCGTGCTCGATCAGCCATGCGCGCGCTTTTGGAGAGCCTTTGGTAAACAAAAACGCGGCCAGTATCATAAAGGGCGTGGTCGGCAGCACAGGCAAAACGACCCCGACCAGTCCTAAGGCGACGGCGATCCAGCCCAGAATTAGGTAAATGTAACGGCTCATCACGGCCCCGCCTTTTTCCTGACGCGTGATAGGTAGCACCGATTTCCAAACAGACGACTAATCCTGTCCCAATCATACAGCAATTGAATTGCGCGCGATTCCCCCCTCGCACCTTGGCCGGTTCTTGCCTATAAGGCAGGCCCAAGCTGCCAGAGGACGTGCTGCATGACCGGAGATCTTTCGCCCATCGATACCGCCAAATTTGTCGCGGCGAAACGGGCTGTTGAATTTGTTGAAGATGGGATGAAAGTCGGGCTTGGCACCGGCTCTACAGCGGCGTGGATGGTGCGCTGTCTGGGAGAGTTGGTGCGCGAGGACGGGCTAAAGATCGTCGGTGTGCCGACCTCGACCCGGACCGCCGATCTGGCGCGGCGGGTCGGGATCAAGGTCATTGGGCTGGACGAGGCGAAATGGCTGGATCTCACCATTGATGGCGCGGATGAGTTCGACCCGGATCAGAACCTGATCAAGGGGGGCGGCGGCGCGCTGTTGCAGGAAAAGATCGTCGCCACGGCCAGCGACCGGATGATCGTCATCACCGACCCATCCAAGCAGGTCGAACGCCTCGGGGCCTTTCCCTTGCCTGTCGAGGTGGTGCCATTTGGTTGGCAGACCACCAAGGCGCTGGTCGAGGAAACGCTGGCCGGGCTGGATGTGCTGGGGCAGGACGTGACGTTGCGCCTGAATGGCGATTCGGCCTTTGTGACCGATGAGGGCAATTATATCCTCGACCTGCATCTGCACCGGATCGCCAACCCCCGTCAGGTCTCTCTGGTGATGAACCAGATCCCCGGCGTTGTGGAAAACGGTTTGTTTATAGATGTTTGCGATGTGGTGGTGATTGGCCATGGCGACGGGCGGGTCGAGGTCAATGACATCAATGCTGGCACCCATGAAGAAGATACGATCGAATTCATCGAGAGCGAGAATATGTTCTCTGACCTGTCTGAATGAGGGGCTGCCATGACGTTTGATTTTGACCTTTTCGTCATTGGTGGCGGCTCTGGCGGGGTGCGCGCGGGACGCGTGGCGGCTGAAAGTGGCGCGCGGGTTGCGCTGGCCGAAGAATACCGGATGGGCGGCACTTGTGTCATACGCGGATGCGTGCCCAAAAAGCTGATGGTCTTTGCCTCAGGCTATTCCGCGCGCATGGCAGAAGCAGCGGCCTATGGCTGGGACGTCAAGGCAGGCGCGTTCGACTGGCAAGCCTTCTGGCCCAAATTGCGCGCCGAACTGGACCGTCTGGAAAACATCTATCGCACCAATCTGGGGCGTCCCGGCGTGCAGATCTTCGATCAGCGTGCGGTGATCAAAGACCCCCACACGATCGAACTTGCCGATGGCCAGACCTTCACGACCAAACACATTTTGGTGGCCACGGGCGGCACGCCCTTCAAGCCCCCGCAAACGCCTGGGATCGAACTGGCGGGGACTTCGAACGATGTCTTTCTGATGGAGGACCTGCCAAAGTCCATCCTGATCGTCGGCGGCGGCTATATCGCCTGTGAATTTGCCTGTATCTTCAACGGGCTGGGGGTTGAGACCACGCAATTCTATCGCGGCGCGCAGATCCTGCGCGGCTTTGACGACGAGGCGCGCGGTCATATCGCCGAGATGATGCAGGCGCGGGGCGTGAACCTCCATCTGGGCTGCGATGTGATGGAGATGCGCCAGCAGGATGGCCGGATCTGGGTCAAGGCCAGCAATGGCACCGAGGCTGTCTACGACAAAGTGATCTATGCGACGGGCCGCGTTCCCAACACCAAGGGGCTTGGCCTGCAAGAGGCGGGTGTCACGCTGGGCCGGGGCGGCAAGATCGAGGTCGATGACTATAGCCAGACCTCGGTGCCCTCGATCTATGCGGTGGGCGATGTGACCGACCGCGTCAATCTGACACCCGTGGCGATCCGTGAGGGTCAGGCCTTTGTCGAGACGGTGTTCAAGGCCAATCCGACCAAGGTGGATCACTCTAATATCGCGAGCGCGGTCTTTACCCAGCCAGAGTATGGCGCGGTGGGGCTTAGCGAAGAGGCGGCGCGCGATCTGGAAGAGATAGAGGTCTACTCGGCGGCCTTCAGACCCATGCAAACCTTGTTTATCGGCCAGCAAGAGCGGGTTTTGTTCAAATTGATCGTCAGCACGGCAACCCGCAAGATACTGGGCTGCCATATTATCGCGGACGGGGCAGGAGAGTTGATCCAGATGGTCGGTGTCGCGATCAAAATGGGAGCCACCAAAGAGGATTTCGATGCGACCGTGGCGGTGCACCCGACCATGTCAGAAGAAATCGTCTTGATGAAGACGCCGGTGCGTACGGCTTGATTTTCCTGCCTTGCAGACACATCTAGCAAAGCAGGATCCGAACGGGATAAAGGGAAAGACACCTACATGGCGAATAACAATGGGGGGCCTTGGGGCGGCGGCGGCGATAGCGGCGGCAATCGGGGTGGAGATGACGACCGCAAGAGCGGCAACAACGGCGGCGGGCGACGTCCCGGCAATGACGGGCCGCAAATCCCGGAAATCGACGAGATTGTCCGGAGAGGCCAAGAGCAACTGCGCGTCCTGATGGGCGGCGGCAATCGCGGCAATGGGTCTGGCGGCGGCGGTGGACCAAAATTCACCCGTGGCACAGTCGGGCTTGGCGTGCTGGGCCTGATAGCACTATGGCTTTATGCCTCGTTCTACACGGTGCGCCCGGAAGAACAGTCAGTCGAACTTTTTCTTGGCAGCTATTCGTCGACCGGCAATCCCGGTCTGAACTTTGCGCCATGGCCTGTTGTGACGGCTGAAGTCGTGTCTGTGACCCGCGAACGCACAGAAAGCATTGGGGCCGCAACGGGTCGCAACGCCGACAGTGGCCTGATGCTGACCACGGACGAAAACATCGTCGATCTCGATTTTCAGGTGGTCTGGAACATCAACGATCCGGCCAAGTTCTTGTTTAACCTCGCAGATCCGGAAACAACGATCCGCGCTGTGGCTGAATCCGCCATGCGTGAAATCATCGCGGCGTCTGAACTTGCTCCGATCCTGAACCGGGACCGAGAGGCGATTGCGGATCGCGCGAACGTTCTGATCCAGTCGACGCTGGACAGCTACGACTCTGGCCTGAACATCTTGCGGGTCAACCTCGACAAGGCCGACCCGCCGCGTGAGGTGATCGATGCCTTCCGCGAAGTGCAGGCCGCCGAACAGCAGCGTGATCGTCTTGAAAGTCAGGCCGATGCCTATGCCAACCAGGTTCTTGCTGGCGCGCGCGGTGAAGCCGCCCGTTTGCTGGAAGAGGCCGAAGGTTATCGGGCACAGGTCGTCAATCAGGCACAGGGTGAGGCCAGCCGCTTTCTTGCGGTTCTGGGCGAGTACAAGAACGCGCCCGACGTGACCCGCACCCGCCTGTACCTTGAAACGATGGAAAAAGTGTTGGGCGACGTGGACAAGATCATACTTGACGAAAGTGTCTCGGGATCGGGGCAGGGCGTCGTGCCATATCTGCCGCTTGGCGATCTTCGTAGCAGAGGGGGCAACTAATCATGAATAAATCGGCCTTTATTATCCCCGCTGTCGTTGTGGTGCTTGCCACTGTCCTAAGCTCTGTCTTTATCGTGGAAGAACGCGAAAAAGCGCTGGTGCTGCAATTCGGTCAGATCAAATCGGTCAAGGAAGACCCCGGTTTGGCGTTCAAGATCCCCTTCATTCAAGAAGTGGTGCGCTATGATGACCGTATTCAGTCGCTGGACACCCCCCCAACCGAGGTCACGCCCTCGGATGACCGCCGTCTGGTCGTTGATGCCTTTGCCCGCTACCGTATCGCGGATGTGGTGCAGTTTCGCCAAGCCGTCGGTGTCGGCGGTCTGCGCAGCGCCGAGGATCGACTGATCGGCATCCTGAACGCCCAGATCCGGGCTGTACTGGGTTCTGAAGGGGTGACGTCGAACACAATCCTGTCGTCGGATCGTGCAGAACTTATGGCGCGAATCTCTGCGCAGGCTCGGACACGGGCAGCGCCTTTGGGGTTGGAAGTGGTGGACGTGCGTCTGAAGCAGACCAACCTGCCGACGCAAAACCTTGACGCCACCTTTGCCCGGATGCGGGCGGAACGTGAACGTGAGGCCGCGGACGAGATCGCCCGCGGTGAAGAGGCCGCACTGCGGGTTCGGGCGCAAGCCGACCGAACCGTGGTCGAGCTGACCTCGGAAGCGTCGCGCGAAGCCGATATCGTTCGCGGTGAAGCGGATGCGCAGCGGAACAATGTTTTTGCAGAGGCCTATGGTCAAGATGCGGAATTCTTTGAGTTTTATCGCTCATTGTCCGCCTACGGCATCGCGCTGCAAGGCAGTAACTCGACGATGGTGATGTCACCGGACAGCGAATTTTTCAACTACTTCGCCAACCCGATGGGGCGCCCGGCCGTTCCTGCTGCACCAACTCCGGCGCCGACCCCGGTACCTGCGCAGTAATGTCGACGGTACTACTGGCCATTGGCCTTGTACTTTGCATAGAGGGGCTGGTGTTCGCACTGGCCCCTTCGCGTTTGGAAGAATTATTAGAAATTTTACGCAACATGCCTATAGAGACCCGTAGACTGATCGGGCTGGGCGCGTTGGCCGTCGGTGTGACGTTGGTCTGGCTGGCAAAATTCCTTGGTGCGTGACGCTTGCGCGATAAACGCAAGGGTAACCGCCTAAGAACCGGCAAGACACCGCCGCGGGGGCTGCGCGGGCATGATTTGGATTGTTTCTGTCGATGACATACTGTTCACATGGTATTGAGCAGGCGCGACGAGGGTTTGAGTTGTGTTCGTCAGCCCCTATCTAGAAGCTTGGACGTACAGATTGCCCCACGCATCTGTTTGCGCATCGGGCCAAACAAAATGGAGTATCCCCGTGAAACATCAGGCACTCGCCATTCCAAACCAGATGACACCGCCCGCGCGCGGCCTTGTCGCCCTGACGCTGGGACTGGTGCTACTTCTCGCGCAAACCCTTGTTGCCAATGCGCAGGGGATGCCCAAAAGCTTTGCCGATCTGGCCGACAAGATCAGCCCGTCGGTGGTTAACATCACGACCTCGACCTCGGTTGCGGCCTCGACCGGTCCCGCGCCTGTGGTGCCGGATGGATCGCCGTTCGAGGATTTCTTTCGCGATTTCTTGGACCGTAACCAGAATGGGCCAAACCGCCCGCGCCGGTCTAGTGCGCTGGGGTCGGGTTTTGTCATTTCCGAGGACGGCTTTATCATCACCAACAACCACGTGATCGAAACCGCTGACGAGATCATGATTGAATTTTTCTCGGGCAAGGAACTGCCGGCCACGGTGGTCGGCACCGACCCCAACACCGATATTGCCCTGCTGAAGGTTGAAAGTGACGATCCGCTGCCGTTTGTAAAATTCGGCGACAGTGACATCGCGCGTGTTGGCGACTGGGTCATGGCGATGGGTAACCCGCTGGGGCAGGGGTTTTCTGTTTCGGTCGGGATTATTTCCGCCCGCAATCGCGCCCTGTCGGGCAGCTATGACGACTATCTTCAGACCGATGCGGCGATCAACCGGGGCAACTCTGGTGGTCCGCTTTTCAACATGGATGGCGACGTGATCGGTGTGAACACCGCGATCCTGTCGCCAAACGGGGGCTCGATCGGCATCGGGTTTGCCATGTCCTCTGCTGTTGTCAGCAATGTGGTCGATCAGTTGCAGGAATTCGGCGAAACCCGTCGTGGTTGGCTGGGTGTACGCATTCAAGACGTGCAGCCTGACGTTGCCGAGGCGCTGGGTCTAGAGCAGGCCGCCGGCGCGCTGGTCACGGATGTCCCCGAAGGTCCGGCGATGGATGCAGGCGTGTTGTCTGGCGATGTGATCCTGACCTTTGACGGCCAAGACGTCACTGATACCCGCCAGTTGGTCCGTGTTGTCGGCAAAACTGCGGTCGGCAAAGCGGTGCGTGTCGTGGTGTTCCGCGATGGGGCAACCAAGACGCTGATGATCACACTGGGCCGCCGTGAAGATGCGCAGAACGCAGTGCCCGCCTCTGCCCCGGCAGCGCCGGATGAGCCGGTCGAGAAAGACATCCTTGGCGTGACGGTCACCGCCATGTCGGACGAACTGCGCGAGCAGCTTGGTCTGGATGCCAGTGCCTCGGGTCTTGTGGTCGGGGCCGTGGACGAGGCAAGCGAAGCCTTTGAAAAGGGCCTGCGTGCGGGTGATGTGATCACCGAGGCGGGTCAGCAAAACCTGGCCAGCATCAAGGATCTCGAGGATCGCCTCGACGAGGCCAAAGAAGCAGGCCGCAAATCTTTGCTGCTGCTGGTCCGCCGCTCTGGCGAGCCTCGGTTTGTGGCGCTGTCGACGGGCAGCTGATCCTCACCCAAAATCAATTAGAAAAGGGCGTCCAGACGGGCGCCCTTTTTTATGTGGTGCGACCCAAAATATGGCCAACATCAAAGTGACGTGATGCTTGGAACTACGTCAATGCACCTCGACCCGCTGATATCCCTCGGGCACCTCGTCATAGGCCACCAGCCCCAATTGCCGCGCGGCGGCCTTGGACAGGATCGAACTGTCCAGACCCTGCGGCTTTTGAAAGGCGCGGATGGCGTGGCGGGTGCGTTTGGTCATCTCGCCGTTGATCGG
>CALGTJ010000612.1 GCA_937901435.1 uncultured Rhodobacter sp.
ACATCGCTCATTTCGGGTACCTCAGGCGGGGGTTGGCCAAGATCGACAGAATGTCAGCCGTCAGGTTCAGCAGAATATACACCGCCCCAAAGATCATCGCGCAGGCTTGGATAAGCGGGATGTCCCGCAGCGTGACGCCGTCGATCAACAACCGCGTCAGGCCCGGCACGCCAAAGATCGTTTCGACAATGATAACGCCCGACACCATGTAGCTGAGGTTGAGCGCAATCACTGTCAGGATCGGCGACAGCGCGTTGGGCAAGGCGTGGCGCAGCACCAGCCACCATTTCGGCAGGCCCTTGAGGGCCGCCATTTCCATATAGGCTGATGAAAAGATGTTGATGACCGAGGCGCGCGTCATCCGCATCATATGTGCCAGAACCGCAAAGCCGAGGGTCAGGACCGGCAGGGTCAGCGCCTGGACGTTTTGCCAAAAACTGTAATAGGGCCGCGTATTGGCCGTAGACGAAAGCCAGCCAAGCTCGACTGCGAAGATTTTCATCAGGATCAGGCCGATGAAGAACTCGGGCACCGCGATCAGCGCGAGGGTGCCCATGGCCAGTGACTTGTCCAATGGGCCACCGGCCCGCATTGCAGCCCAAAGACCAAGGCCAAGCGCCAGTGGAATCGAAAACGCCGCTGCCAACAGCGCCAGCCGCAGGGTGTTCCACATCCGGCTTTCGATCATGTCGGCAACCGGGCGTTTGGTGGCCAGCGATGTGCCCAGATCGCCCTGCACCATCCCCCCCAGCCATTCACCATAGCGCACGATTGCGGGCCGGTTCAGGCCCATTTCCGCGCGCAGGGCCGCCAAAGATTCTTCTGTGCGCGATTGCCCGAGGATCGCCTCGGCAACATCACCGGGCAGAATCTCGGTCGCCCCAAAGATGATGATAGAGGCC
Organism: uncultured Rhodobacter sp.; assembly: GCA_937901435.1. Next base: position 903 of record CALGTJ010000612.1, read on the forward strand.
AGAAACAGGGTCAAAAGCCCCTGAAGCAGCCGGTTGGCGATCAGTCTTAGCACCTTGTTTCTCCCTGCCAACGTCCTCGGACTCTCGCCGCTGACGTGCCTTGGGGCAAACAACTTAATCTGCCCAAATGGGGTGGTTTTGGTTATGGCAGGGCTATGCGTAGAATCGCCTTGTTACCAATCTGGGGGTCCTTCATCCGGAAATTTGTCCTCCATTCCCGGCAAGAAAACCGTGCTACGCTTTGTGCAAATGGCGCTGACGCATAACTCTCGTTATGGCTCAGTAATGGAATCGGTTGGTTGTGCCAATCCGTCCTCGCGGCCAACATCATCACAATCAAGTCGTTCAGGGAGGAACAGATATGTCCGATATCGACCAACTGGTACGCCAGTTCAAAGCCGGCGCGCTTAGCCGCCGAGGCTTCATCAAACGCGCCGGGGCTTACGGATTGATCGTACCCGCGGCTGCCAGCTTGCTATCGATGGCTGGCCCCGCTCAGGCCCAAGACCCCAAGCGCGGCGGCTGGCTGCGGATTGCGCAGGGCAATACGGATGACACGCTCGAGCCTGTCGCAATGACTGACACGGCCGATGCCATCTATGGCAATGCGGTCTACCAGCGCCTGACCCGCCTGCTGCCGTCGCTTGAAGTTGAAGGCGACGCTGCCGAAGAGTGGAGCGTAAATGCGAGCGCCACCGAATGGACTTTCAAGCTGCGCTCTGGCTTGACCTTCCACAACGATCAGAATGTCACCGCAGCAGATGTGGTTGAAAGCCTGCAGCGCCACATCGCCGAGGGGTCAGAATCGCCGGCCAAGGCGCTGCTGTCGACCGTAACTGCAATCGAGGCGTCGGATGCGATGACCGTCAAGATCACCATGTCGTCGGGCAATGCCGACCTGCCGGTGATCATGTCGGATTACCACCTGTCGATCCACCCGGCAGGGTTCACCGATTTCGCCAAGGCCATCGGATCAGGCCCTTTCAAGGTGATGGAGTTTATTCCTGGTGAACGCGCCGTGTTTGAACGGTTCGAAAACTACTACGAACCAGGAAAACCCTATCTGGATGGTCTCGATTTCATCCCCGTTCCCGATGCCAACGCGATGCTCAGTGCACTTTTGTCGGGTGATGTCGACATCGTTTACAACGTACCGGCCTTTGCAGTTGATCAGCTGAATGCAAATGACGCGGTCACGCTTTACAACACGCCAACCGGCAGCTTCACGAATATGGTGATGATGGTTGACCGAGCCCCCACCGACAATGCGGATTTCCGCAAAGGTGTGAAACATGCATTGGATCGGGAACTGGTACTGTCTCAGGTGTTTAAAGGCATCGGAACCATTGCCGCCGACACGCCCATCGGGCCGACCTACAAATACTGGTGTTCTGATGTAAAACCTGCGGAGTATGATCTGGACAAGGCCAAGCATTATTTCGACAAGGCCGGCGTCAGCGGGTTTGAATTGTTCACCTCCGAGACAGCAGGATCCTCAGCCAATGACATCGCTCTGACCTTTCAGCAATCGGCCAAAGGTGCCGCTGACGTCACTGTCACCAAAGTGCCGTCCGATGGCTATTGGTCGCATACCTGGATGCAAAAGCCGATGACCATGTCCGGCTGGAACGCCCGGCCCACTGTAGATGCCTTCCTGACGATCGCGCATATGAACGGTGGTAGTTGGAACGAAACAATGTGGGGCTCAGATCAGTTCGATCAGATGATCGTCGCCGCCCGGGCCGAGTTGGACGATGCCAAGCGCGCACAGATGTACTGTGACATGCAGCATATGCTGAACGATGATGGTGGTTTTGTGAACGCGGTGTTCCAGAACCAACTGGAAGCAGCGTCGAAAAAGGTCATGGGGTACGAACCGCATCCCGTCGGTTCCCTGGGTGGCTTTGGCCAGGTGTTCCGCGACATGTGGATGGCCTGAACCCACGTTGACTGACGATCTGAAATTGCAGGCCACCAATCCAATGGGGTTGGTGGCCCCGGACAATCTTTGCTTTCTCTAAGGGTGTTCCAGCAGTGTTTTCGATCACACCCACGTCCCGCCTGCGACCATCGCCATTCTTTGACGCAACCGTCGCGGACGGCATGACCAGCGTCATGGTCTACAACAGCATGATCCTGCCTGCCTCTTTCGGGGACCGCGACGCCGAATACTGGCGTCTGATCAATGATGTCGCAATGTGGGACGTTTCCGTGCAACGTCAGGTACAGTTGACCGGTCCGGATGCGGCCAAACTTGCCCAGATCCTCAGCCCGCGAGATCTTTCGAATTGCAAGGTTGGTCAAGGAAAATACGTGCCGATGTGCAACCATGATGGCGTGCTCATCAACGACCCTGTCCTGTTGAAACTGGACGAAAACCGTTTTTGGTTTTCCATTGCGGACAGCGACATGTGGCTCTGGGCGCGCGCCATCGCGTCCGAGCGTCGGCTGGATGTCCGGATTGACGAGCCGGACGTCTCGCCCCTTGCGGTGCAAGGGCCCAAGGCCGAAGACGTCGTCGCCTCGATCTTTGGTGATTGGGTGCGTGACATCAAATACTTCTGGTTCAAAGAAACCAAGATTGACGGCATACCCGTGGCGATTCAGCGCTCGGGCTGGTCCAAACAAGGCGGGTTGGCACTGTCAGACAAAACGAGGTTGAGACGGGCAGGGTGGTTTCGTAGCCTCGCC
>CALGTJ010000613.1 GCA_937901435.1 uncultured Rhodobacter sp.
ACCGCTCACGATCCGCTTCAATACAACCGTTGCGCTTCGCTCCTGAATCCACCCTGACATGAGTCGCAAGTATCAGGGATCCAGGGCTATCTTGCAAAAGATGCTTGTTAGAGCAGCTTATATTATAGAATAGCGCATAATACGTGCGAAGAAGCAAAAATAGAAAATGTCGGATCCATCTTCCCACTGTAGCATCTATAAAGCGTTTCATACTCCGTCACACCTTTGGGAACAATTTACCATCAGCAAGCTCGAAACTGACGGCTTCGCAACCGCACACACACAAAAAACGGCGATTGCCCCCCCAAGATCAACGGCGGTTCGATGGTTGCTTCAATTCGTATGGTAAGATGGACGGCGGCCATGTGACAGGGCCATTTTGCGCAATTCCCAAAGTTTGGCCACGCGGATGGTCCGATCGTTTTTGACAGCAATAGATTTCTGGATCTTCAGGATTTGCCAAAAACCCTCTGGAGCATCGGCGCCGGGGTGATCGGCCTAGGATACGCCACGATCCTTAGCGCGCTGGATGCGCATGTGACGCTGATCGAACCGAGCGAGGCGATGCTGGACTTCATCGACCGCGAACTGTTTGGTGACTTGACCAACAAACTGCCTGACTGGGGCCGCCTCGCCGTGGAACCCCCACTCGGCACCATCGCACCCATATCTGTGCCGCAGGCGATTTGATCAATTCTCCCAGCCTCGCCTGGGCCTCTACGGAACAAGAGCGGATCGCAGTCTGCCATGCCTTTGGCCGCAAGTCGTTCAAGCCGCCTGAAATCTCTCCTTATGAGAATATTCGGTGCCAGATATGTCCGCCATCGGCATGAAAAATGAAGGCGCGTGGCGTCAGCGATGAATGCGGGATTGCCCGGTATTGCGAAGCATCAAGAGGGCATATCATGGTACTCGCAAACGGCATGTTAAAGATGATATTACCCCTCAAAACCCGCCACCCCCTAGGCTGTCATATTGTTGGCGAGGATGAGACCTAACTCGTGCACCTCGGTCGGTCCTAAACCGGAAAGGACCGTTAGTTTCGACCCTCACTGCCAGGATCCGGATGCTACGAGGCGATTTAACGCGAAAAAGCGTCAAACACACATCCGCAGCCAGAATTGACCATACCCCTAAACCGCTTTTCCATTGCCAAATGTATATTCTTGGAAGGTTAAGGCATGATGAATGTCAAAAAACTCAATTCTCCACAAACCTGTGGGATTACTCTTAATCGACTTTGATCAACTTTGGCTGCAACCGCAAGGTATTCCGCACCTGCGCGGCGATATATGAGATGGTTTTCCTTAGGCGTTTCTCAGAGTTTTTTAGGCATCATGTGTCACTTAACGCGTTGAAATATTTGATTTCAAATAGCGTTAAAGGGGTCAGGTTTTTTCGAAAACGCTTTGGGCCAGTCATGATCACCAGTACCTTTCGCACTCTTGGTTCAGGCCCAGCACCAAAGACGCGCGTGGTAACGTCGGTCCGATCGCGCTGTTCGAGGATGATATAGCAAAAGCATCAGCGGGTTGGCCCCACTTAGCCCCACCATAAACGGCTAAGCCCCGCAAAGATCAAGCGCAGGGCAAGGACGAACAGGATTGCATTCAGCACTTTGGCAAACCGGGCGTCTGTTGTGCGATTTAGCACCTGTCGTCCCACAATCGTACCCAGCAACCCGGTCAGGATCAGCCCGGCAATGAGCCAGATCCAAGGCCCAAAAGCAAAGCCAAGCACGCCAAAAACCAGTGTTTTCAACACATGCTGAAAGCTCATCAACGTGGCATGGGTCGCCACTTGCTGCATCCGGTCCAGCCCTAAACCCTTGATATAGGCGATCACAAAAGGCCCGGTCGCACCAAAGAACATTGTCAAAAAGCTGGACACGCCCCCGATCAGCCACCCGGACTGCCGCACCACGGCAGGTGGTTTGAAAAAGATCGACCACAGGATGAATACCCCGACGCAAAGCTGCACAACGCCCGGCGAAAGATTTACAACGGTCAGCCCACCAACGCTGGCCCCGACCACCGCACCAATCAAAAACACCGGCAGAACGGACCAGTGAATGTTGCGGAACAAGATCGACGCGCGGCCAATACAGGACCCGGCCTGCACAACCGCATGGATAGGGATCAACGCTACCGGAGGCAGAAGACTGCCGAGGATCGCGATCATCACCACGCCCCCACCGATCCCGAAAGCCGCAGAAATCAGGCTGGTGAAAAAGCTGATGGCAAGCAAGAATACTGCCACCAGCGCCCCAAAATCAGGAGGCAGAAGAGCCGCCAACAGATCATACACGCCTCACCAAGACCGGCCCGGATGATGCGAGATCTGACGCAAAATCAGCAGAGTCAAGGGCACCATGGGCCCTAGCCTGCTTCGCTGACCGCCTGAACCGCCTCGATCTCTACCGATTCATTCAGGAACAGACTGGGCGCACATGATTTTTCCACCTCTACAGTCGCCTCGACAAATTGTGTCTCTGGATCGGCCTCTGTGTTGATCCGCGTGATCGTGCCTTTGCATTCTTCGCCGTTAACCCGCGTGACCTTGACCGGCCCGCCAATCGCCAACCCGCTGGCCTCTGGAGCGGTCAACCGGCTGATACGAAAGAACACATCTACCGATTTTTCTTCGGGCACATAGATTTTCGCGGCTAGTTCGCCTTCGGCAACACAATCACCTACATTCGCCTCGAACCCGACCAACACTCCGTCAAAGGGTGCGGACAACGAGAATTTATCAAGGTTAATCTGCTCTGATTCCATTTCCAAAGAGCCGATATTCTTGGCGATCTCGGCGCGCTTGATGGCAGCCTCGGCATTTGCAATGGCTTCCAGCGCGCGCTCGGCGGCAAAGTTGGCCTGCATGAAACGCCCCTCGATGGCGTCCATTGCGGTTTCGTTGATCAGTCCACGACCCAGCATGATGCTGGAACGTTCAAACTCTCCGCGCACCAGTTCCAGTTCTTCCTTGCGACGACGTTCATCGGCGCGAGCAGAGTCAATCGCCAGTTTGCGCTCTTCAATCGCCGCTTCGAGTTCGGCAAACCGCGCTGCAGCGGTTTGCACCGCCAATTGCGAGCGCTGATCATCCAGCTTTACCAGCATCTCGCCGGATTTCACCAACCGCTCGCGTTTCGCTTTTTCCGACACTTCAAGGATGCATCCACGCGCGCCGTAAGACAGGCTATAGATGTCACTTGCGCGCACCGTGCCAAAATAGGTTTCTGCTGACATTGCTGCAGATTGCGCCTGCGCCGCCAGCGGCCCCATCCCGGCCACACAAAGCGACAGGACCATCCCCTGACGCACCACAGTGCGGATCGTTGTTCGAAAATCACGGCTAAACTCTGATGTCATTCCGGTCCTCATTTCGTTTTTCGCGCAACGTTGCGTCGCTTTAAATGCAGCCATACTAATCGTCTTACGTCAATCCCACCGGATTGGGTCACTTTAAGAGAGCCATTCAGGGGCACAAAGCCACAGCTTCCGTATAAGCCTGTGACAATTCTTGTTCACAATCAAGCTTTTGTATTCAACAGACGGCCCGGCAAAGCGCGGGATTGATAGGTTCCCACCCCTTTTTCCTGCTGCAACGCGCCATCCGCCACAAGGGTTTTGCCACGCAATATTGTGCGCACCGGAAAGCCTGTGACCGCGATCCCCTGGTAGGGCGTGTAATCCGCGCCGTGATGCAGGATTTCTTGGCGCAGGACCTCTTGCCGCTTGGGGTCCCACAGCACGATATCCGCGTCGGACCCCACAGCAATCGTGCCTTTCTTGGGGTATAGCCCGTACATTTTGGCGTGGTTGGTCGAGCTTAGCGCCACAAAGCGTTGCAGGTCGATGCGCCCCTTGCTGACCCCTTCGGAAAACAGGATTGGCAGACTGGTTTCCACGCCCGGAATGCCGTTTGGCACATATTTGAAGGTTTTCAGCCCCTCGGGATGCTTTTTGCCCTCGCTGTCATCGTAACGGAACGGGCAGTGATCGGACGAAAACACATCGAACACCCACTGTTCGATCCCCGCCCAACAGGCCGCCTGACTGGCCGTATCGCGCGGGGGCGGAGAGCAGACATATTTCGCGCCGTCAAACCCGGTGGTATCCAGATCCTCGGCCGTCAAAACTAGGTATTGCGGGCAGGTTTCGCTAAACACCTTGCTGCCGCGCGCCCGTCCCGCCTTGATCTCGTCAATCGCATCGCCGTTCGAGACATGCACAATCATGATCGGCACATCGATGATCTCGGCCAGCGCAATCGCGCGGTGGGTCGCCTCACGCTCTGCCGGAATGGGCCGCGTGCTGGCGTGATACTTGGGCGCGGTCTCGCCCCGTTCTGCCGCCACATCGCGTAGGTATTCAATGGCGTCGTCATTTTCCGCATGGACCATCGCCAAGGCCCCGCTGCGCTTGGCGGCCTCAAGCGTTTGCAAAATCTCCCTGTCGCTCAGCTTCATCCCCTCATATGTCATAAACACCTTAACAGAGGTGTAACCGTCATTCACCAAAGCGGGCAGATCCTGATTCAGCGTCTGCGGCGTCGGGTCGGTTATGATCAGGTGAAAGCTGATGTCGGTATAGCAATTCCCCTCTGCCAACCCGTGATACCAGGTCAGAGCATCGCGCAAGCTCTGACCCTTGGATTGCAGGCAAAACGGCAAAAGCGTGGTGTGCCCGCCAAAGGCCGCAGAGCGCGTCGCGCTTTCGAAATCATCGGCCATCGTCACCCCATCGCCCGAAGGCTGCGAAATATGCACATGGCTGTCGATCCCGCCCGGCATCACCAACAGCCCCGTCGCGTCAATGGTTTCTGCCGCCTCGCTCAGATCCTCGGCAATCACGCTGATCCGCCCGTTTCTGATCCCCACATCGGCCTTATAAGTATCGGCCGCCGTCACGACGGTGCCTCCTTTGATAATTGTATCGAGCATAAAGACTGGCCTCCTTGACGGTCACGTCCGATTAATCTGAGGTTACCTTACTGCCTTCCGTCCACGCCCCCAATGCCAGACCTGCACAAACGGCTTATTGTTCAGGCTTTCCCCACATTTAGCCCATTTTTTGGGCAATCACTCCTGCGCCAGACGCGTGGCAATCGCGCGCATAAGGTCCACACCCTGCTGGATCTCGGCCAGTTCGATATACTCATCCGGCCTGTGCGCCAGCGCGATAGAGCCGGGACCAACCACCACAGTCGACAGGCCCTTGTCACTGAAATACCCCGCATCGGTGCCAAACGACACCACCTCACGCGCATTTTGTCCGGTGATTTCGGTGACGAAAGCGGCAGCCAGATCTGCGTTGCGATCATCCAGCGGTGGCACATTGACCTCTGTGATGATGCGAATATCGGCCTCGTCACTGATCGCCCTCATCGGCGGCAGCAAGATATTTTCGGCATAATCCCTTATCTCGGCGATCATAGCTGCGTCGCCCTCGCCCGGCATTGGGCGCGTTTCCCAGTTGAAACTGCACCAGCCCGCGGTTGCATTACGCGCCAGACCGCCCTCGATTGTGCCGATGTTAAAGGTGCAATAGGGAGGATCATAGGGCGAGCCAAGGTGCGGGTTTGCGGCAAGACGCGTCGCAATCTCTTCGATCTTCGTGATCAACTTGACCGCCACGGAAATGGCGTTGACCCCCTTGGCAGGCTGGCTGGAATGCACCGCAAATCCCGTGATTTCGGTGCGCATTTCCCCCCCGCCCTTATGCCCGGTGACGATCCTCATCTCTGTCGGCTCTCCGACCAGCACGACAGAGGGGCGGAACGGTTCCTGCGCCAGACCCTCTAGCAGACCGGGCATCCCCAGACCGCCGATCTCTTCGTCATAGGAAAAGGCGATATGCACCGGGCGTTGCAAATCAGCCGCCTGAAACATCGGCACAGCGCCCAGCACACAGGCCAGAAACCCCTTCATATCCAGACTGCCACGCCCGTAAAACCGCGCGCCTCTGCGGGTCAGAACAAAGGGGTCACTGGTCCAGTCCTGCCCCTCGACCGGCACCACGTCGGTGTGCCCGTTCAGCACAACACCGCCGTCCACCGCCGGGCCGATGGTGGCAAAGACATTCGCCCGCTCGCCAGTGGGATCATACGTCAGATTACACGCTATCCCCTGAGCACTTAACAAATGGTTGATATAGCCGACAATTTCATGATTTGGATGCCCCGAAACACTGGGAAAGCTCACCAGCCGCTCAAGGATCTTGATGGTGTTTTCCAGAATATCCGTCACAGCGCATGTCCCTATCTTTACCGAAAAACTGTATCAACTGCGCAGTGGCTGTCGATAGGGAAACATTTCAGCAGGCCGCGACGCCTGCGGTGCACGGCTAAAGCCTATTCCGCGATATCCTCGGCCCAAAGCTCTGGCTTTTCCGCGATGAACCTCGCCATCAATGCGATGCAATCGGGGTCTTGGGCCAGAATCACCTCGACCCCGCGCGCACGCAGAAAATCCACGTTGCCCTCAAAATTCTGCGATTCCCCGACGACCACACGGGGAATCCCGAACTGGATGATCGTGCCCGAACACATCATGCAGGGGCTGAGCGAGGTATAAAGCGTAGTGTCGCGGTAGGTCTTTTGCCGCCCGGCCTTGCGCAGCGCGTCCATCTCTCCATGTGCAATCGGATCACCCCCCTGCACCCTTTGATTGCGCCCCTGCGCAACCACCGCGCCACCACGCGCCAGCACCGACCCGATGGGACAGCCACCCTCGTCGAACCCGGCCTTTGCCTCGTTATAGGCGATCCGCAACAGGCGGGTATCGGTTTCGTTCAGCATTTCTTAGTCCTTCGCGTGCAAGATGGGGGCGGAATAATAAGGAAGGGTTTCAACGACGGGCGACCATGTCCCCGCTTTTTGCAGCATGTCCATATGATCGGCAATCTGGCTGAGCGAGGCGAACCACACGTTACGCGTGTTCAACGTGTCTTCCATCCAGGCCTCGATCTGCGCCCAGCGCGCCAGACGACCCGACAAAAAAGGATGTGCGATCAGCATGAAAAACCCACCAGCGGCATATTGGGCCTCGAACTCTTCCCAAAAGCCGCGCAAACCGTCCGAAGGTGCGCGCACCGGCATCAGATACCCAATCTCATCGTAATGGGCAAAAGGAGGCCAGTCGTCCGTGCCCCAATGCACCGGCATCTCGTAAAGCGCACCCTTTTCGGTGCGTAGCTCATGCGGAATATCGTCGCCCATCAAAGAGCTGTCATATCGAAATCCATGTTCGACCAGCAGATCCATCACTTCGTTCGTGATGTTATAGACCGGTGCGCGGTACCCATCAGGTTTTGCACCACAGATCCTTTGATGCGAGTCCAAGGCGCGTTCAAACCATTCGCGTTGACTGCCTTTTGTGGCGATGGGGTCTTCGTGAAGATACCCGTGGTGGCCAATCTCGTGCCCGCCTTTCAGAATCGCCTCGACCGCCTCTGGGTATTGCTCCAGACACCAACCGGGCACAAAGAAACTCTGTGTTAACCCAAGCCGTTTATACGTTTCTAAAATCCGCGGAATCGCCACCTTCGGCCCATACCGACCCATGGAAATCGGATACAGGCGGTCGGGGCTGTCGTCTGGCCGCGAGATATGGATCAGGCTGTCGGCGTCCATGTCAAAGGTGATCGCCACGGCACATTTCGCGCCATTCGGCCAAGGAATAGGGTTACGGATCACTTACTGTCCTTCCAGCACATGCGCACTTTGCGCGTCCCAACTTAGCCAAACCTGATCGCCGCCTTTCAGGTCGAATTTTGACAACTCGCGCTCCTGCATCTGGACTTTGAACTCTTGCCCATCGCCGCTTTCAAGGAACATCGTGACCATGGACCCGACAAATTCCTCTGATATCAGAGTGCAAAGCACAGCGTTTTCCGCATTCGGCTGTTCGAGGCTGAAATGTACCAGATCGGCCGAAATCACGAAACTGGCCTCTTGGCCCATGCTCAATTCCGCCTCAACTGCAAAAACGCCAGAAGGCGTCACGATCTGCGCGCGCGCACCCTCCAAGGCGTTGACTTTGCCCGATAAAATGTTGTTCCGCCCAACGAATTCGGCTACAAACCGTGTGGCGGGGGCGCGATAGATGTCCTTGGGAGTGCCGATCTGGGCGATTTCGCCCTTTGACATGATCACCACGCGGTCCGCCATCGCAAAGGCCTCTGATTGCGAATGTGTGACGTAAACGAAAGTGATCCCAAGTTCGCGTTGCAATTGGGTCAACACCGCCTGCATCCGGATGACCAAATGAGCGTCCAAAGCACTAAGCGGTTCATCCAAAAGTAAAATCTGTGGTTTCATCACAAGAGAGCGTGCCAAAGCTACGCGCTGTTTTTGCCCGCCCGACAACGTCGCGACGTTGCGGTTTGCAAACTCGGCAATGCCCAGTTTCTCTAACCATTCCAGCGCCCGTTCTTTGCGGTCGGCCTTGCCCACACCACGCATTTTAAGGCCAAATTCGACGTTCTCCCGAGCTGTAAGAAACGGGAATAGCGCCAGAGATTGCCAGACCATCGGCGTGTCGCGCTCATGAGGTTTGACGTCGTTCATCACCTGCCCGTCAAGACGAATTTCGCCCGATGTCGGGGCTTCCAGCCCTGCCAGCATCCGCAGGGTCGTGGTTTTTCCACATCCGGATGGCCCCATGATGGCCACGAATTCCCCTTTCCCGATGGTGAAGTTCATAGCCTTGACAGCAACGAAGTCATCAAAAAATTTCTGAACGTTTTCAAAGACAACAAGGTCGTCAGACATATCAATCACTGCTCTTTATCTTGCGACCCACAAGGAAAACCTGTGCCACAATGATCAGGCTCATCGAGATTAGAAAAACGAATGTGCCGATGGCATTAACTTGCGGGTCAATATTTCCCTGTACGATTTCAAGAATCGCAACAGGAAGGGTTTTATTTAAGCCAGACACGAACCAGGACACCGCAAATTCATCAAACGAGACCGCAGCCGTCAGGCACAAAGCCGAAATGATCGCCGGCTTGCAGAATGGCACGATCACGTGACGCATCGTCGCCCATTCACTGCCGCCGAGATTCCAGGCAGCGGCCTCCAGGTTTTCGTCCATCTGGTTCAGACGCAAACGGATGACGGCCATTGCAAATGGGGCGGTCAGGACAGAATGGGCGATAATGATCGAATAAAGCTGGCCGGACATGCCGATTTTGGAAAGCCACGCTAGCATGGCCAAAGCCATGATAATCAACGGGATTGTAGGGGGTAAAAGGATAAGCGCTAAATACGGACCCTTAAAGCGAAAGCGATAGCGATAGTCAGAATAGGCTGTGCAGAAGCCCAGAAATGTCGCGATCAGAGCGGTGCACGTTGATACTATGAGGCTGTTCAGGGCAGCCTCCCAGATGTCGGGATCGTTCAGGATCTTGGCGTACCATTCGGTCGAAAACTCGCCCAAAGGAATTGTGGGAAATCGTTGTGAGTTGAAGGAGAAGACAACACTGAACAGGATAGGTGCAAAGATAAAGGCAAAGATCAGCGCTGTATACACGCGCAATCCGCCATCCAAATAACGTGAGCCTTTCATCGCGAAGATCCTTTGCGATAGGCCAGCCCGATGCCCGCGGCAGCGACTGCAAAGAGGGTCAGCATCATCACGATCGCGACCACAGCGGCACGCGGCCATTGCTGGCCGGATTTCGTCGTGTCGATAATCAGAATAGGCAGGGTCGGGTCTTGCGATCCGCCAAGGTAGAAGGGCGCAACAAAGTCGCCAAACGAAAGGATGAAGCAAAAAACAGCCGCAATGATCAAGCCAGTCTTGGCCAGCGGGATCACCACCCGCCAGATCGTCTCGAACGGTTTACAGCCAAGATTATGGGCGGCCTCGACCAGTGTTTTATCGATATTCGCCATGCTCAAGGTTTGAAGGATCACCACCAAAGGCAGTGTCAAAGTCATATAGCCTACCAATGTCCCAAATGTGGTGTTCAGCATTGTGTATGGTCCGAGGCCGATCCAGCCGAGCATTGCATTGACCACACCACTTTCGGCCAAGATCACGAACCACGAAAAGGTGCGCACCAGATAGCTGGAAAAGAACGGCAGGATCAGTAGAAAAATCGCCATGCGCCGGGTGTTTTCCGAGGCACGAAACGCCAGCATATAGGCGGCCGGAAAGGCAAGGCACATGGCGCAAACCGTTGAAAGAGAGGCGATAAACAACGTATGCCAATAGCTGTCCCAAAAGAACCCGCGCGAGAACATACGCTGCCAGTTCACGAATTCAAATGCTTCTGTCATGCGGTAGTTTTTCACGAGGAAAAACGACATCGCGATCATGAAAGCGATCGGACCTACGAAGAACAACGCCTGCCAGAGGATGATCGGCAGCCGCCACGTCATTGCGTAGACATCAATCCGGCGTTTGGTTTTGCTCATGTCATCCCCAGATACCAGGGGCGCGACGGGCACGCCCCTGGATGGCCTCTTCGGTTTTAGGCGTTTTTGTATTCAGACCAGAAATCGTTCCAGTCTTCCAGTGTCTGTTGCTTGGGCACATCGCGGTAGTGGATCCGGCCTTCTTCCAGCAAGGTGATAGGATCGTTTGGCATTCCATCCACTTGACCCGTGCGCGTGGCCTCTGCCCGATCGACCTCGTTGAGCAAGGCGCGCCCTCCCTTTGTCACGCAAAAGCCCGGGTAGGCCAGCATTTGCGCCGACTTCACCTGACCGACGGGCGACATCATATACCGAATGAATTCTTTGACGATGGCCTCTTTTTCCGTACCAACACCTATGGAATAGCTTTCCGTCCACTGAATTCCGCCCTCTTTCGGGATGACCGAGGCCACGGGCGCGCCATCGCGTTCCAGTACGCCCGTGATCCAGTCACCGATGCCGACCATCGCCTGCATTTCGCCATTCTTGAGACCGTTGAAGGTGCCGCCGTAGTCAAAGAAACCACCAACCTGCGGACGCAGAGTCATGGTGGTGGCCTGCACGGCTTGCCACTGGGCGTCATCCAGATCGAACAGGCGCGCGCCGTTGCCGTTCTTGAGGCTCATCATCCCCAGCGATGGCAAATGCCAATCAAAATGCCCGACCTTGCCTTTCAACTCGGGTTTCCAAAAGCCCTCGTAGCTGCTGGCCTCTTCGGCCGTCATCGCGTTCTTGTTATAAGAGACCCCCAAATGCCCGCCACGCAGGATCATCGAATACAACTTGTCCCCGTCCCAATGCCCCGGAAACTTGGTGAAATCGTCATAGATCATATCCTCGAACGGATAATCGGCGGCGTCCATTTCCTGAATATAGCCAGCAGCGTTCAACTGTTGCACGAACTCGCCGTCTGACAGGATCAGGTCGTACGTGCCCGGAGGCGATTGTGCGATCAGCGCCAGCATATTATCGCCACCGGCATAATACTTGGGGACAAATTTTACGTTATTGGCAGCCTCGAATGCGGCAACCATATCTGGCTCTGCGTGGCCGTACCACGCCAGCATGTTGATCTCTGTCGTCTGCGCCCAAGCGCGGCTGACAAAAGGCGTGGACAACAGCACGCCGCCGCCCGCACGCAGAATATCGCGACGGTTGAGGTGACCGCGCTTGCTGGTTTTATCTGACATGATGTCTCCTTGTTTGTGGCCGGGCCTCGCGAGACCCCGAACAGATTTCGGCGAAAGAAATGACGTTCTGCCCCCTGCCGCCCCCATGAAAAAACGCTATGTTGCCAATCCTGCAAAGGCAATTGCCGCGTTGCAATGAAATCGCAACGGGTTGCTTCACAGGCAGTCGCACCGGCACAAAACGCCTTGATTTTCAAGAACTCGCCATAAAATTGTGCAAGCGAACGCCTTAAAAATAGGCAAGAACGCCTGATTATTCATCACCTCCACAACGCACAGAGCAACGGTGCCAGCCGACACACAGCCTGAATGACACGTCTATTCTCTTTTCTTCCCACCGCTCACAGAATAAGTTTTTCACAAGCCGTCCCGAAGGTTATCCACTGCGCCATGCTGACACGCACTGCCTTTCATAAATTGTTTAAATCACAGGGGCCGGTTGTTTTGCCCGTGATCCACGTCCTCGATCCGGCGCGAACGGCCGACAATATTTCCAAAGTGATCGAGGGCGGCGCGCAGGGCTGTTTCCTGATAAACCACGATTTCGACAAGGACGCCCTGCTGCCGATCTTGCGAGAGATGCGGTTCCTCTATCCGTCACTGTGGATGGGGGTGAATTTTTTGGCCGTGACCGGACGCGAGGCTTTTCCGGTGCTGGGCGAATTGGCGGCTGAGGGATGTGACATTGACGCCTATTGGGCCGATGACGCCCGCGTAGACGAGGATGGCGACACCTCAGACGTGGAACAGATCGCCATGGCGCGTGTGCGCAGCGGATGGGACGGGCTGTATTTTGGCGGCACCGCCTTCAAGAAACAGCGCCATGTGGACCCCGCACGCCTTGGCGATGCCGCGCGCAGCGCCTGTCCCTATATGGATGTGATCACGACCTCGGGCGTGGCCACCGGGCAAGAGGCGGATCTCGGCAAGATCGAAACGTTCCGCGCGGCGATCGGGGATCGCCCCCTGGCGCTGGCCTCTGGGATCACACCAGAAAACGCACAAAGCTACGCGGATGTGGATTGCTTTATGGTGGCGACCGGCATCAACGCAGCAGGGAATTTTTATGACATTGATCTGGCACGGCTAAAGGCGCTGACCGCCCTGTGCCGCGATATCGGAAAAGGAGGCGTCACATGACGCAGGACAAAGGCCCCCGAGACGATCGCTGGTATCTCAACATCATGGCCCCCAACACCAAGGGTGCGAAATTTGCATGGCTGGATCCGACGTCGATCTATATAAATGCCACTGCATTCAGTGATCTGCTGGATGATCTTTGCACTGATCTTGAGTGCGTGGAATTTGACGTTGTGGCCGGACTGGATGCCATGGGCTTTGTCCTTGGTGCGGCTTTGGCGACCCAACGTGGCGTGGGTTTTTTGCCAATCCGCAAGGCGGGCAAGCTGTGTGTCGACACGGACAAGGTCGAATTTGGCAATTATTCCGGTCGCACGCAGGACATGGAAATGCGCCTGCCCGCCTTTGCGCCGGGCGACCGCGTGCTACTGGTCGATCAATGGATTGAAACCGGCGGCACCATGGATGGCGCTGTGCGTCTGGTCGAGCGGCAAAAGGGCATCGTCGCCGGAATGGTCGCCATCGCCATCGAAGAGAATGAGCGCACGAATGGATATCGCGCGGCCTTTCCCTGCGTGTCCGCCGTCGTGCCGGGGTCGCGCTGGCAAGAAGAGTGCAACGCGCAGACCCTGTCAAGCTTTGCGCAATACAGGCCATAGATTGCCTATCCAAAGGCCGGGCGGCGTGGCTAGTTTGGGTCAAATTGCTGAAGTAATTCAACCCGCTGGAGGGGGTCTACCCCTCCAGACCACCCCGGGATATTTTCAAACAAAAGAAGGAATAAAAGGGTTTCATGGCTGAGAATGTCGGACCACATGATCCTTTGGCCGGACCCAATCCGCAAGCGATCGAGGCGTTTCTGGGCGGCATGGCGCAGTTTTGGCAGCCCGTGGCGCGTTCGGTCGATCTGAAGGCGGGGGCGATTTTGCCGGTGCGTTTGCTGGGTCGTCCGATTGCACTGGCGCGACTGGACGGGATTTTGACTGCTGCTCTGGACGTCTGCCGCCACTATCAGGCGCAGTTGAGCCTTGGCGAGATCGCGGTGGTTGACGGCAAGCAGGCGATCCAATGTCCCTATCATGGCTGGGCTTATGGCCATGGTGGGGCCTGTGTGCGCATTCCCCAGTTTCCCGAGGGGCGCAAGATCCCGCCCAATGCGGCGGTGCCGTCTTTTGCGGTGACTGAGGCCTTGGGGCTGATTTGGGTGTGTCTGGACGGTGCGCCGAAATTCGGGCTGCCCGACTTTTCAGAGTAAGAGGATCCTGCCTTTCGTATCGTGACGCTGGACGAAGAGGCTGAAACCAAGACCGGCTCGACCCGGATGATCATGGGCACGTTGGACGACACACATTTCCCTTGGGTGCATGAGGGAATTCTGGGAGAGCGCGACAAGCCCGAACCGCCCGATCACAGGGTCGCGCGCGACGGGGCGGTTTTGCGGGTCGATTACGAGATCACACAACCCGCCTCGCTGTCGTCCGGGGCGACGGATGGTCAGGACGTCGCGATAGAGTACCGCAACGAAGTGCATATGCCCAATGTGGTCAAGCTGGGCAAAAACACGCCATCGGGGCGCTATGTGATCTGGCTTGCGACCTGCCCTGTCGATCACAAGACCTGCCGCAATTTCTGGACCTTCGCGCGCGATTACGATCTGTCGCCAGAGCGGGACGAGGTCTACCGGGCTTTTTCGACTCATGTGCGCTTGCAGGACAAGCCGATCATTGAAAGCCAGCGACCCTGGCTTTTGCCGCCGTTCTGGACGCAGATAGAGATGCCTTTGAGGCCTGGTGATCTGCCCTTGATCGCCTATCAGAAATGGCTGGAAGAGCTGGGCGTCGGGGGTGCCGTCTAAATTTTAGGCAAAGCCACTTTTTTCGCCACGCCAACAGCCCCGAAACGCACAGATAATATTGCGACCCGCCAACGGATGTGATCGCCTGAGCCGCAATTCAGTTCAACCGGGGAAAACCGCATGAAACACACGATCTCACTGGCCTTTGCCGCTGTCTTTGCTGCCGGAACGGCCTTTGCCGAAACCACGATCAAATTCGCCAACGACTGGAAATGGGAAGGCCCCGCTGCGCCGATGCTGCTGGCGTTGGAAAAGGGTTATTATTCGGACCTGGACCTGTCGGTCAGCATGGACACCGGATCGGGCTCTCTTGACGCGATCCCAAAGGTGGCCACGGGCACCTATCAGATCGGATCGGCCGACATCAATTCGCTGATCAAGTTCCGCGATCAGAACCCGGATCTGCCCGTAACAGCGATTTTCATGATCTATAACGCCCCACCGTTCGCCATTATCGGGCGTAAGTCGCTGGGGATCAACGAACCCAAAGACCTGGAAGGCAAGACGCTGGGTGCCCCTGCCCCCGATGGCGCCTATGCCCAGTGGAAGGCCTTTGTCAGCGCCAACGACATTGACGCCAGTAAGGTTGCCATCGAAAACGTCGGCTTTCCGGTGCGCGAACCGATGCTGGCCCAGGGCAGCGTCGATGCGATCACCGGGTTTTCGTTTTCCTCGTTCATCAACCTGAAATCCAATCAGGTGCCAGAGGACGATATCACGGTGATGCTGATGTCCGATTATGGGCTGAAACTTTACGGCAACGTGATCATCGTGAATCCAACGTTTGCCGCCGAGAACCCGGATGCGGTCAAGGGCTTTGTCGAGGCAACGATCAAAGGTTTGATGGAAACTTTCGAGGATCCAGCCGCTGCGGTGAAGTATGTGTTGCAATATAACGATGTGGCGCGCGAAGCGGTTGAACTGGAGCGTCTGGAAATGGCGATCAGCCAGAACATGATCACCGACGAAGTGCGCGCCAATGGGCTGGGCGGCGTCGATATGGATCGTCTGACCGCGTCCATGGACCAGATCGCAGAGACCTACGAGTTCACCAACCGTACTGCCGCTACCGACATTTTTGACCCGTCCTTCTTGCCCGCCGCAGAGATGCGGATGGTCAAGTAGACCTTGAATGTCGTTCGTTGAAATCGAAGACGTCTCTCTGCGGTACAAACCGCAGGGGGACGACGAGGGCACGCTTGCGGTCGAAGGGCTGAACCTGTCGGTCGAAAGGGGCTCTTTCGTGGCTGTGGTCGGCCCCTCCGGCTGTGGCAAGTCGTCGTTGATGAAGCTGGCGACGGGGTTGAACTTTCCCACAACCGGCAAGGTGACGGTGGCAGGAAATGACGTGCATGGGCCGGTGTCGATTGCCGGTATGGCGTTTCAGAACCCGGTGATGCTGCCGTGGCGGCTGACGCGCGACAACATCATGCTGCCTCTAGAGGTGGTTGAACCGCATCGCCGGACATTCCGGCGCGACAAGGCCGTCAATCGAGAGCGCGCGGACAAACTGCTGGCCTCTGTCGGGCTAGAGGGTCAGGGCGGCAAATTCCCGTGGCAATTGTCAGGCGGGATGCAGCAACGTGCCTCGCTGTGTCGCGCGCTGATCCACGAGCCCGAATTGCTGATGCTGGACGAACCGTTTGGCGCGCTGGATGCCTTTACCCGTGAAGAACTGTGGCAGGTAATCCGCGATCTGCACGCCGCGCGCAAATTCACCACTATTCTGGTGACGCATGACCTGCGAGAGGCTGTTTTTCTGGCCGACAAGATTTTCGTGATGAGCGCGCGCCCCGGTCGCGTCATTGTCGAGCGGGACGTGGATATCCCCCGCCCGCGCGACATTTCCGTGACCTATGACCAGCATTTCGGAGAGATCGTGCAGGAACTGCGCTCTCATATCGCGGAGGCACGCGGATGACCGCCTTGGATCGTATCGACTGGATCAAAGCCGCGCCGTGGCTGGCGACAATCGGGCTTTTCGCCATATGGGAGCTGTCCTGCTGGGTCTTTCAGATCCCGTGGTTCATCCTGCCCGCGCCCTCCAAGGTGTTCTATGCGGCCTATGAATTTGGGCCTGCCTTGTGGCGCAACTCGTTGCAAACGCTGTGGACGACGCTGACAGGCTTTGGCCTTGCCATCGTGTTCGGCCTGTTCCTGGGGCTGTTCATCGGCTGGGACCGCCGGATTTACGCGGCCCTTTATCCGCTGATGATCGGCTTTAACTCGATCCCGAAGGTTGCTGTGGTTCCCATCCTTGTCCTGTGGTTTGGGACGGGCTGGGTGCCTGCGGTGCTGACCGCCTTCCTGATCTCGTTCTTTCCCATCGTGGTCAACGTCGCCACCGGCCTTGCCACGATTGAGCCGGAAATGGAGGACGTGCTGCGCGCGCTGGGGGCCAAAAAGCTGGACATCATGACCAAGGTCGGGATCCCACGCTCGATGCCCTATTTCTTTGGCTCGCTCAAGGTGGCGATCACGCTGGCCTTTATCGGCTCGGTCCTGTCCGAAACCATCGCAGCGAATTCGGGCGTGGGGCATATGATGCTGACCGCGCAGTCGAATTTCGAGGTGCCGCTGGTCTTTGCCTGCCTGATCGCACTGGCGATCGAGGGCATCGGCATGTACGCCGTGATGTCATGGATCGAAATGCGCATGACGGGCTGGGCGCATCGCTCTGGCTTTAACCGGTAACGCAAACAGGTCAGAGCCTTGCCATCGGTTGGCTCTGACCCTTGCCGCAAACGCTGCTTTCTGACTAACTCGGCGCAAGCCCACAGTAAAAAGCACACCCATGACCCTGCAAGACACCATGACCGCCTGGCGACGCGATCTGCACGCCCATCCCGAGTTTGGCTTTGAAGAGCACCGCACCGCCGCCTTTGTCGCGCAAACCCTGCGCGGTTTCGGGCTAGAGGTCGCCACGGGCATTGGCGGCACCGGCGTCGTTGGCACCCTGAAACGGGGCACTTCGAACCGCGCGATTGCGCTGCGCGCCGATATGGACGCACTGCGGATTACAGAGGCGACCGGGGCCGATTACGCCTCTCATACGCCCGGTCTGATGCATGCCTGCGGGCATGACGGACACACCACGATGCTATTGGGTGCCGCGCAGATACTGGCGCAAGAGGGCGGGTTTGACGGCACCGTGCGCTTTGTCTTTCAGCCCGCCGAAGAATGGGGCATGGGCGCGATCAGGATGCTGGAGGACGGTATCATGGAACGCTTTCCCTTTGACGAGATTTACGGCCTGCACAATGCACCGGGCCTGCCTGTGGGTCACGTAGAGACCCGCGCGGGCGGGTTTATGGCCGCCGAGGATATTTTCGAGATCACCTTGCGCGGGCTGGGGGGGCATGCCTCGCGCCCACAGGGAGGCCGCGAGGTCATGGTGCCCGCCTGCGCGCTGGTGCTGGACTTGCAAACCATCGTTTCTCGCCGCCTCAGCCCGACAGATGTGGCGGCGGTGTCGGTGACGGAACTGCTGACCGATGGGCTGCGCAACGCTCTGCCCGGTCATGCGCGGATTCTGGGCGACGCGCGCAGCTATACGCCCGCTGTATCGGCCAGGATCGAAGAGGAAATGCGCCGCATCACACGCGGAATTGCGCAGGCGCATGGTGTCGAGGCAGACGTGACCTATCGGCGCGAATTCGTGCCGCTGGTGAATGACGCCGAGTTAACACAAGAGGCGGTACAGGCAGCGAAAAACGTATCCACCCATGTGAATGGCACAGCAGACGCGATCACCGCGTCAGAGGATTTTGCGCGGTTTCTGGACCATGTGCCGGGGTGTTTTCTGCTGATCGGCAACGGTGAAACCTCTGCCCCGCTGCACAACCCGGCGTTTGATTTCAACGATGCCGCGTTGATCCATGGCGCGCAGCTTCATGCGGCAATTGTGCAGAGGCGTTTGGCGGGATTTTAAAGCCCTCCCCCAGACCTTTTCAAGGTACTTTAAGCCAAATGAAGGGTAGACGACTTTCGCATCGGTCTTGGCACGATGACGTTTTCAACATTGATCGAAATCAAGGCACAGCCCGGATTGGCGCATTACCTTTGGGCAAGGCCTGAGTCCTGTGCACCCCGCAAGGACGATCCGGCGCCATAGGAGAGTGACCATGACAATCAAAACCATACTCGTCTGTCTGACCACCGCTGAAGCCACCGCAACCCTGATGAAGGCGGCCGTCCCGTTGGCCCGCCGATTGAACGCGCATCTCATTGGGTTGCATGTGATCGAGCCGCTGGTGCTTTATCCCGGTATGGCCATGGATATTCCCGGCGGGTTCTATGTGGATTACAACCAAAGCCAGGAAGCCAGCGCAAAGGTGATCAAAGAAATCTTTGAACACGCCACACGGGTCGAGGATTTCGTCTCTGAATGGCGGCTTTTGAACGCCGGTTCCGCCACGCTGGCCGATCGCACCGTCGATAGCGCGCGCGCTGCGGATCTGGTGATGATGGCGCAGGAACAGGGCACATTCGGTCCCAGAATGGATCTGGTCGGCCATGTGATCCGCAGCAGCGGCCGCCCGGTTTTGGTCATACCGCAGGAATACGACGGTGACGGCGTGATGGGCGAGAACATCATGATCGGGTGGAGCTCTACGCGAGAGGCAGCGCGCGCAGCCCATGACCTGATGCTCATTGCGGCCGATGGGGCCACTGTCGGGCTGATCTGCGTCGGCAAAACCAGCGGAGATGACCTGAATAATCATCCGGCAAACGACATGGCGGCCAGCTATGACCGGCATGGCCTAAAGGCAGAGGTGGTGCATCGCTTGCCCGGAGACCAGAAAGTCGCCGAAGTGCTGCTGGACGAGGCCTTTGCGCGGGGCGTGGATCTGGTTGTCACCGGGGCTTTTGGACATTCACGCGGCTATGACCTTGTGATCGGAGCCGCGACCAGCGTGTTGTTAGAGTCCGCGACGATCCCCGTGCTTTTTTCGAAATAACGCCAAAGATGCACTCTGGCTCTGCGTTCAGGCCCTACGTTCAGAGTGCATCGCCTCTGGCATTCGCCAGAATTGGGGGTAATCTGCGACAAACCCTTTGCCTGTCGGAGACGCCCCCATGCCCATCAAGAACCGTTACGCAGAACTGCTGCCGGACATCACGGCATGGCGGCAGGATTTCCACCGCAACCCAGAACTTTTGTACGAGGTCCATCGCACTGCGGCGACGGTTGCCGATCTGCTGCGCGAGTTTGGCTGTGACGAGGTGATCACGGGCATCGGGCAAACCGGTGTCGTGGGCGTGATCAAAGGCAAGACCAGCCAAAGCGGTCGGGTCATCGGGTTGCGCGCCGATATGGATGCGCTGCCGATCCACGAGATCACGGGCCTCGACTATGCCTCGCAAACGCCCGGTATGATGCACGCCTGTGGTCACGATGGTCATACGGCGATGCTGTTGGGCGCGGCCAAATACCTGTGTGAAACGCGCAGCTTTGATGGGACCGCCGTGGTCATCTTTCAGCCCGCCGAAGAGGGCGGCGCAGGCGCGCAGGCCATGTGTCAGGACGGGTTGATGGATCGTTTTGGCATTCAAGAGGTCTATGGCATGCACAACGCGCCCGGCCTGCCTGTCGGTCAGTTTGCGATTTGCCCCGGCGCGCTTTTGGCCTCTGCGGATGAATTCGAGATCAAGGTTACTGGCAAAGGCGGACACGCCGCCA
>CALGTJ010000614.1 GCA_937901435.1 uncultured Rhodobacter sp.
ATCACTCTCATACCGCAGCCGCCAACCGACCGTGGTGAATAATCCGGGCTAGATGCCCGAGATTGAATGATTGGATTTCACCTATGACCTTTGCCCCCCGACGCCAAAAACTGCGAGTGACGGGGGCCGCATTGTCCATGCTGCTTTGTACAGCCTGCCTGCCCTTTGGCACCAAGGACAAGGATTACTCTGGCTTCACCAGCTATGCATTTACGCAGAAACCCGGTCTTGGCTTTTGCGGCGATGCGTCAAAGGTCTTTGCCGCCACGATCACGAAATCCGCCTCTGGCGAGATGCGCTTTGCCCCGACGAACCTGCGCCCCGGCAACAGCCCCCCCGATGCCTGCGAGACCGCGGGCGGATTTGTGACGGAAACCGGGTGCATGATGCCTGCGCCAGCCCCCGCGCGCGCCCTGACAACCGCCGAGGCACAAGAGGTCAGCGCCCTGTTTTCCAAGGTCACAGTGCAACCCCGTCCCCAGAAAGAATGCCGCCTGATCGCCTTTGACCCCTGCAAGATCGACGAACATGTCTGGGATCAGACCCGCCACACCGATTACCTGTGCAGCGCGTCGCGACTGGAGGCCGAGCAATCCAACGCCTTGGTCGCCCTGCTGACACGACTGCGGGACGCCTCCCCGAATTGATCACACTCGGCCTCTTCAAATCACACATTAGCCCGCGCGACAAAGGACATCCACAATGACCAAGGCCTTCCCTCACATTCGCAATTCGGCCTTGGGCCTGTCCATGGCCCTTTCTTTGGTGGCAGGCCCCGGCCATGCGGATGGTCAGGACAATATGTTCGACGCTCAAGGCACCTACATCGATACGTTCGAGATCATCGACGACGTCTTTTGGGATTTTTGGGGGGCCGAGGTTGCCCGTCTTCAGATGGCGGCGATGAACATGACATTCTATATTCCGCAGGACGTGGTTTACATCACTGTAGAGGCCAGCAATCCCATCATCGCGGATCAGATCCCCTATTACGGCCTCTGGGTCAGTACGGCAGCCCCCGGACAGGAACGCTGGGCAGACTGCCCTGGCGAGCCGATGATCGATCATCTGGGCGTGCCGCGCAAAGTCTGGGGGGACGTGGTCTATACCTGGACCGCGCTTGAAGGATATGATCTCTATTTCAACCTCAAGTTGGGGTTTTGCGGTGGCGAGGTCAGCGATTGGGCCTTTAACGATCCAAAACGAAATGACGGCCCTCCGGTGATCGACACCAATCCCAATCCGGTCCCGATCCCGCAACCGCCCGTGAGCCCCGGCGCTTTGACCGCCGACATGGATCTGTGTCGCAGCGCCAGCGATATTGATCAACGCACCGAGGGCTGCGGTCGGGTCGCCCGCAATCCCGCGGCCAGTGCTGAAGACATCAGCTGGGCCTATTGGACCCTTGCCGTTAGCCAATGCTCAACCGCGGCCCTGCCTCAAGTCCGCGAGGATCTCTATAACGCAATCAGCATGGATCCCATGGGCTCGCAGGAATATTACCGCGACATCGGCGAATACAAAGGACCCATGGACGGTCAGGCTAATGAGCAACTCTATGACGCCGCCGACCGCTATTCCGCAAACGGCTGCTAGCGGATCTCAAGGCGTCACCCCTCGCTTCATCTTGGTCAAAATACTCTTCTAAGGACGAATGGGGCACAATCGAGGCACTGGTGCCAGCAACGCCACCTGTGCCGCCCTTTTGGCCTGCCCCAAACCCCTGACTACCTGCGCAAAAGCAACAAGGCCATCAGGCGGGATTGCCGTTTATAGGGGTCCGGCGGTGCCACCTCTTCGGTGCGCGCCGTCTCGATCACCCGAAATCCCAGCCACCACGCCAACACCCCAAACACCACGCCACCAACCGCCTGCCCGATCAAGACGCCGGGTGCCCCCAGCCACCAGCTAAACAGAACAACGCTGGGGATCGTCCCTAGCGTGTGACGCCCCCAGTTAATCCATGTGGAGTAATAAGGGTGTCCCAGATTGTTGAACGCCGCATTCCCAACGAAAATCACCCCGTTGAAAAAGAACGCCAACGCCAGCGGGCCACAGAACAAATAGACCAATGTCAGCGTCATCCCATCGGCCTCGAACAGCGCCACAATCGGGCCGCGCAACAGGAACAAAATCCCCGAAATCAACACCACAACCACCGCGCAAAAGATCAACCCGTCGCGAAACGCCCCACGCACACGATCATGTCTGGACGCCCCGAAATTCTGGCCAATAACAGGCCCGATCGCCCCGGACAGAGCGAATAACACGCCAAAAGCCACCGGCGTGATCCGCCCGACAATCGCCATACCTGCCACCGCCTCTTCGCCGTACTCCGACATGCTGCGCGTCACATAGGCTTGCCCGATGGGCGTGGCCAATTGGGTCAGGATCGCGGGAAAGGCAATCATCAGGACCGGGCGCAGATCCGCCAGTAACTCTGCGATCTTGGGCCGCTCGAACCCTCCATAATGGCGGATCAGCGGCAGCAAGGCCGTGCCCGCAATCGCCACGCGGGCAATCACACTGGCAATCGCCGCGCCGGTCAGTTCCAGATCAAGGCCAAAGATCAGGATCGGGTCCAGAACCGCATTCACCACTCCGCCCCAGATCGTCGCCATCATTGCGCGCCGCGCATCACCGTGCGCGCGCAGGATCGCCCCACCCACCATTCCGATCATCAACAATGGCAGGCTGGGCACGATGATCTGCAGATACGACACCGCCAGATCCCGCGTATGCCCCTCTGCGCCCATCAGGGTGACCAAAGACACAAGGTTAAGCCAGACCAACAGCGCGAAAAGGCATCCAAAAACAACGCCATAAATCAGGGAATGGGTCGATTGCAGCCGCGCCTTGGCCCGCTCTCCGGCCCCCAAGGCCCGCGCGACAAGGGCCCCCGCCGCAATCGCCATGCCGATCCCGAAAGACGTGGTAAAAAACAGGATCGCCCCCGCATAGCCAATCGCTGCCGCAAGTTCCGCCTTGCCCAACATCGCGATAAAAATCATATCCACGAAATCGACCAGAAACACGGCCATCAACCCAACCGAAGACGTCAGGGACATCACCGTGATGTGGCGCAGCAGGTTGCCTTCGAGGAATTTCGCCTGTTCGCTCATTCTTGCCCCTGACACCCTCTTTACCCAATCAGACACGGGGTCCAACACTGGGGATACGTTGATATCGCCAGACCCAAGCGCCCACCGCTCTGGCGCTGCCAAAGGCAGAGACAGAGCTTACAAGGCGGCGCCGCATGGCGCCTCAATCTGACTATAGCTTGGGGGCAACCTGCAACAAGGGCATGACATCCGCCATTTCCGGCCCACGCTCGCGTCCGGTGACGGCTTGCCGTAACGGCATGAACAACCCGCGCCCCTTACGCCCCGTCGCCTCTTTCACCGCAGAGGTCCAAGCCGACCATGTGGTTTCATCATAGGGAAAAGCGGGCAGCATCGCAAAGGCCTGCGCCACAAATTCGCGGTCCTCATCGGCCACCAAAGGCGTCGCGCCATCGCGGAAAAAGGCCCACCAAGGTGCGATTTCGGCACGCGTCGCCACATTGTCATGCACCACCGACCAGAACCGCACGCCCAGCGCCTCGGGCACACCCGCCGCCGCAATATCCGCCGCCACAGCCTCATACGGCAAAGCACCGATATAGCGCGCACTCAGCGGGATCAGATCCGCCTCATCAAATTTCGTCGGGGCCGAGCCAAAGCGCGAGATGTCAAAGCCTTCGATCAACTCGTCCAGCGAGCCGCGCAACTCGATCGGATCCGCAGAGCCAAGCCGCGCCATATGGCTTAGCAGGGCCATCGGTTCGACGCCTTGCGCGCGAAGATCACGCAGCGACAGCACGCCCAGACGTTTGGACAAGGCCTCGCCCTTGGGTCCGGTCAACAGCGAATGATGCGCAAAATCGGGCACAGTGCCGCCCAAAGCCTTAATGATCTGGATCTGCGTCGCTGTGTTGGTCACATGGTCAGAGCCGCGCACCACATGGGTCACGCCCATTTCCGTGTCATCCACGACCGAGGCCAGCGTATACAGGATCTGCCCGTCGCCCCGGATCAGCACCGGATCACTGACAGAGGCCGCATCAATCGACAGATCGCCAAGGATGCCATCGCTCCATTCGATGCGCTCAAGGTCCAGTTTGAACCGCCAGACCCCCTGCCCGCGCTCGGCGCGCAAGGCCGCGATCTCCTCGGCCGCCAGCGCCAGCGCCGCACGATCATAGACCGGGGGTTTGCCCATGTTCAGCTGTTTCTTGCGCTTGAGGTCCAGTTCCACGGGCGTCTCAAAGGCCTCGTAGAACCGCCCTTTGTTGCGCAGTTCCTCTGCCGCCGCGTGATATCGATCCAGCCGCGCCGACTGGCGTTCGATCCGGTCCCACGTCAGGCCCAGCCATTCCAGATCTTCCTGAATACCGTCTGCATATTCGGGCTTGGACCGCTCTGGATCCGTGTCATCCAGACGCAAGATAAACGTGCCGCCCGACTTGCGCGCGATCAGCCAGTTGAACAGCGCCGTGCGCAGGTTACCGATATGCAAATAGCCCGTGGGCGATGGGGCAAAACGTGTTGTTGTCATGGGAGGCTCCGATCTCTTGTGGCCCTTTCCCACAGACCACGCGGATTGTCCAGATTTCAGGCGCGTCTGCGCGGCGCCGTCTAAACCGGGCAATAGGGCACGACACCAGACCTAAACCGGCAACACGGGCCATTTCGCATTCAGATCCTTTAATCCGGTCTGGATCAATTCACGCAAAACGGCTTCGTCCACATCCGCCAGCTTGTTGATATATAAACAGGCCACTCCGGTCTTGTGTTTGCCGAGGCGCGACAGAATACCAGAGTAATCTTGATAGCCGGGCATAATGTAAATCGACAGATTTGACTTGCGTGGACTGAACCCCGTGGCATTGCACTCGCCTTCACGGCCAGAGTCATAAGTATAGTGATAACGCCCGTACCCCACGATCGTTTCCCCCCACATCCTTGGGACATAACCGGTCACGTCGCAAAAGATCTGGTACAACCGCAACCCATCCGCACGGCGGACCGGATGATCTACCGCTGTGAGGAAATCCATCACAGAACGCTTGGTTTGCCGGGTTTTATTGGTCGTCATGACATCGTAAGCCCTGCGGTTGCGGATAAGTGACGACGGGTCCAAGCAGCTTGGCAAGATCGCAGGCGAACCATGCCGCGCGCACCAATCGTCACGCAAAGTTCACCATAAAACAGTGGACAAGTCACCCCTGTGATCCAGAATCTGAAATATCGATATTTTCAGGAGAGACCGAATGTCCGCTAAATTGACCCGCCGCGCTGCTCTGACCGCAGGGGCCGCGTTGCCCTTTGCCTCGCTTGCGCCCAGCCTCGCCTCTGCGGCGGCACACGCCACCGCCCCGCAAAACGCGATCCAGAACACCTTTGCACTGGGAGATTTTCAGGTCTCGACCATCCTCGCAGGCACCCGCGTCGTCGAAGAGCCACAGGGCATCTTTGGCATGAATGTCTCGCCAGAGGAATTCGCCGCAGCCAGCACCGCGAACTTCATTCCCGTTGATAAGACACGATTTTATTTCACCCCCACAGTGGTCAACACCGGGTCTGAAAAGGTCCTCTTTGACACTGGCCTGAACGCTGGCGGCACCTTGCCCGCGCTGGCCGCCGCCGGATACGCCCCCGAAGACATCGACGTTGTGGTCCTGACCCACATGCACGGCGACCATATCGGCGGGCTGATGAACGACGGCGCTGCGACCTTTGCCAATGCCCGCTATGTGACGGGTCAGGCAGAGTTTGACCATTGGGCCGGGGCCGAAAACGAAACCTTTGAAAAGAATGTGCGCCCACTGGCAGACAAGATGACCTTTATCGGTGATGGCGGCGAAGTTGCCTCTGGCATCACCGGCATGGCCGCCTTTGGTCACACACCGGGCCACATGATCTATATGCTTGAAAGCAATGGGGCACAGGTTGCGCTGATGGCGGATCTTGCCAACCACTATGTCTGGTCGCTGGCCTATCCCGATTGGGAAGTCCGCTTTGACATGGACAAATCCGCCGCCGCCGCCTCTCGCCGCCGCCTGCTGGGGATGCTTGCCGCAGAGCGGATGCCGATGATCGGCTATCACATGCCCTTCCCCGGCATGGGCTTTGTCGACACCCGCAGCACCGGCTTTCACTTTGTCCCAACCAGCTATCAGATGAGCCTGTAAGACACGCGCCATTTATACACTCGCCTGTGGGTCGCCTCCATCGCGAGGCGACCCCTTGACCAAGGCAGATCGCCACCACACACTTGGGTATGAGCCTGACGCTGACCCGCCCCCAACGCATCGCAACGGCCTGTGTCGCTTTGGCCGCGCTTGCCTCGCTATGCATACAGTTCATCGCAGAAAGTGAGCAACTCGGTGACGCCGCCACCGTACCCCGCGTCCTCTGGCTGATGGCACGCTATTTCACCATCCTGACCAATTCCGCCGTCGCCCTGTCTTTCGGGATCACCGCTCTGAAAGGCGTCTGGAGCGGCCCCGGATGGCCCACCGCCGTCACCGTCTGGATCGTCACCACAGGCGTCGTCTATCACGCGCTTTTGGCATCAACGAATGTGTCCATCGGAATAGAGGTCTGGTCCAATTTTGGCATGCATACCCTCGTGCCGATCCTGACTGCCCTGCTCTGGCTCGGCGCCGCACCCAAAGCACCGCTGACCTACCTGCACCCGCTGCTCTGGACCCTCTACCCGTTGCTCTACGCCACATACGCGATCCTGCGTGGGCTGATCGACGGGCGCTTTCCCTATTTCTTCCTCGACCCCGCCCACATCGGCTGGCCCATGGTCAGCACCTTCGTTCTTGGCCTCGGCGTGTTTTTCGTCGCCAGCTGCAGCGCGCTGGTCCTGATCGCGCGGGCCCTCACCCAAGCAAGACCCACGACACTCTGACCGTTAGCGTCACGCTTGCCACAGGCCCCTGAGCGCCCACAGGCGCGAGGCAAACCAGCGACGCGCTCCGGCGCGTCTCCTTTTGGTCAGAGGTCGTCAGCTTTGATCCCGCCACCGGTTTACGATGGGGTATCGACGATCCAGCCAGAAACTGCGCTGTGTCAAACGGGCCCCCGGCGCGGATTGGAAGCGTTTGTATTCACTGATATAAATCAGGTGTTCGATCTTCTTTACTATCTCGCGGTCATACCCCATCGCAACCACATCCGCGACTGAGGACTCGTTGTCCACCAGTTCCGTCAGGATCACATCCAATACCTCATAGGGCGGCAGGCTGTCGCTGTCTTTCTGGTCTTCGCGCAACTCTGCCGTCGGGGGTTTGTCGATGATCCGGGGCGGGATCACCTCGCCCGCCGGTCCCATCATCCAGTCGCGGTGATTGGCGTTGCGCCAGCGGCAGCTT
This sequence comes from uncultured Rhodobacter sp., assembly GCA_937901435.1. The sequence continues at coordinate 7,424 of CALGTJ010000614.1, forward strand.
TCAAACACCC
>CALGTJ010000615.1 GCA_937901435.1 uncultured Rhodobacter sp.
CGAGCCGCGCCCGCCGGTGCGATCCAGCCGGTCCAGCACGGTGACGGCATATCCTTTGGCCCCCAGCCGCATCGCGGCAGACAAGCCCCCCAACCCGGCCCCAATTACGATGGCGCGGGAATCTGGCATGTTCTCGGTCGGGCCGTTCGAATCTGTCATCATGTCCCCAGGCTGGCTATGTCTAGTTTGACTTACAATTCACCACTACGGCCTTCCCATTGCAAGCAAATTGTGTAAACTAAAGTAGACACATTAGGGAATCTGGACTTTGACACAGGTGGTCAGCCTTAGCTTTTTCCGCTTTGGATCTGTCAGTGCACGGCTTTGGGCCTTTGCAATGATGGGCCTTGCGCGCCGTCCGATGGCGCGTGTGCCCGGTATCGGGTTCTGGAAGCTCTGCGGCTCTGGCACCGGCGAGGGGTTCACCCCGCGTCCGAATTTCGGGGTCTACGCGATCCTTGCCACTTGGCCCGATATGGACACCGCGCGCGCCCAGACCAACAGCAGCATCTTTGCGCGCTATCAGAGCAAGGCAGTTGAAAACTGGACCGTGTTCCTGACGCCGACTTCCGCGCGCGGTGAATGGTCCGGCGTTGCGCCGTTTGAACCTGCCGAGACCATCACCCCCGAGACCCAGACACCCGGCCCCATCGCCGCGCTGACCCGTGCCACGGTGCGGCCCGGTGTGATGCACCGGTTCTGGGGCCGCGTGCCCAATATATCCGAAAAGATCGGGCGCGATCCGTCGGTTCTGTTCAAGCTGGGGATCGGCGAAAAGCCTTGGGTCCAGCAGGTGACGTTTTCCATCTGGCCCAACGCCGCCGCCATGAATAATTTCGCCCGCACCGGCCCCCATGCAGAGGCGATCAAAGCCGTTCGTCAGCATGGCTGGTTTTCCGAAGAACTCTATGCCCGCTTTTCCCTTGTTGCCGATCAGGGCACGTGGGGCGGTGCCTCTCCTATCACTGCGAAGGACGCCTTGTGAAACATCCTTTCCCCTTCTCCGCCATCGTCGGACAAACCGACATGAAACGCGCCATGACCCTGACCGCGATCGACCCCAGCATTGGCGGCGTTCTGGTCTTTGGCGACCGTGGTACGGGCAAATCCACCGCCGTGCGGGCGCTGGCGGCCTTGCTACCATCGATCAAGGCCGTGGTGGGCTGTCCTGTGAATTCGGCCAAACTGGCGGATTGTCCTGACTGGGCGGGGATGAAGACGAAAAAGACGCATGAGATCCCGACCCCCGTCGTCGATCTGCCGCTTGGCGCGTCAGAAGATCGCGTGACCGGCGCGCTGGATATCGAAAAGGCGCTGAGCAAGGGCGAAAAGGCGTTTCAGCCCGGTCTGCTGGCCAAGGCCAATCGCGGGTATCTCTATATCGACGAGGTCAACCTGCTAGAGGATCATATCGTCGACCTGCTGCTGGACGTGGCGCAATCGGGCGAGAACGTGGTAGAGCGCGAGGGCCTGTCGATCCGCCACGCCGCGCGTTTTGTGCTGGTCGGCTCGGGCAACCCCGAGGAGGGCGAATTGCGCCCACAGCTGCTGGATCGCTTTGGTCTGTCGGTCGATGTGGCCTCGCCCACCAATATCGACGAGCGTGTCGAGGTGATCAAACGCCGGGACGCTTATGACAACAATTACAACGCCTTCATGCTGCGCTGGCAGGCAGAGGACGCCGCCCTGCGCGACACGATCCTGCGCGCCCGCGAGACGTTGAAAAAGCTGACAACCACCGACGACAACCTGCGCGATGTGGCGCAACTGTGTATCCAGCTCGGCTCTGACGGATTACGCGGAGAGTTGACCCTGCTCAAGGCCGCCCGCGCCTATGCCGCGTTTCGCGATGACACGGCCCTGACGCGCGGGCATATCCGCGATGTGGCCGCGCTCGCCCTGCGCCACCGGATGCGGCGCGATCCGTTGGACGAGGCCGGGTCCGGCACCCGCGTCGCGCGCATCGTCGAAGACGTGCTTGGCGCCTAGATGACCCCGTGGAAGCGCGCAACAACGGCGCTGGCCTTGCTGGCGATTGATCCGGGGCTTGGCGGGGTGGTGATCCGGGCGCGCTCTGGTCCGGTGCGCGATGCGCTGGTCGCCTGTTTGCCCGCATTGCCCCTGCCCCTGACCCGCCTGCATCCCGCGATGACGGGCGAGGCGCTGGACGGTGGCATCGACCTGTCTGCCACGCTAAACGCCGGGACTCTGACGCAAACGCGCGGCCTGCTGGACGCACCCTCGACCCTTGTGCTGGCCATGGCAGAGCGCGCCGATCCCTATCTTGCCGCGCGCCTGTCCGCGACGCTGGATCGCTGCGCCGGGCATCTGGTGATCGCCTTGGATGAAGGGCTGGACGACGAGGCCATCGCGCCCGCGCTTGCCGACCGCATGGCCTTTCACGTCGATCTGGACGGCATTGCCCGCGCTGATATTGGCGCGGCGTTTGTCGCATCTGCGGTTGTGCGCGGTGTTGTCCTGCACGATGTCGCCTTACCCGACGATCTGCCCGAAACGCTGGTTTTGCTGGCGGTCCGTCTTGGCATCATCAGCCTGCGCGCCGTCGGCTTTGCCCTGCGCGCGGCCAAGGCCCATGCGCTGTTGCAGGGACGTACCCTTGTTGCTGACGAAGATGTTTCCACCGCCGTGGCCCTGATCTTTGCCCATCGCGCCACGCAACTGCCCGCTGACGAAGATCAGGACGACACGCCGCCCCCCGATCAGGACCAACAAGACCAAGAGCCGCCACCCCCCGAAGAGATGCAGGGCATCCCCGAGGATATCCTGCTAGAGGCGGTCAAGGCCGCCCTGCCCGCCGCGCTGCTGGAGGATCTGCAAAGCGGCAAGGCCAGCGCCAGTGCCAAGGGGGCCGGGTCGGGGCAAAAGAAGATCGGCAACCGTCGCGGTCGCCCCCTGCCCGCCCGTGAGGGTGGCGCGTCTAGCGCGCGTGTCGATCTGATCGCCACCCTGCGCGCCGCCGTGCCGTGGCAAACCCTGCGCAAACGGCAACAGCCAGAGCGCACAGGCCCAATTATCCAGCGCACAGATTTGCGGCGCAAACGCTATCAGGATCACTCTGACCGCCTGCTGATCTTTGTGGTCGATGCGTCCGGCTCGTCCGCTTTGTCTCGTCTGGGTGAGGCCAAAGGCGCGATCGAACTGCTGCTGGCGCAGGCCTATGCGCGGCGCGATCACGTGGCGCTGATTTCCTTTCGCGGGACAGAGGCCGAGGTTCTGCTGTCCCCGACACGCTCGCTGGTGCAGACCAAACGCAAGCTGGCGGAACTGCCCGGTGGCGGCGCGACCCCCCTCGCCGCAGGGCTGAGGACCGCGGATGAGATGGCGCGCCAATCCACGCGCAAAGGCTTTTCCCCGACCGTGATCGTGCTGACCGACGGGCGATCCAACATGACGCTGGACGGCACCCCCGACCGCGCGCTGGCCGCTGCCGATTCGCGTCTGATGGCGCAGGCGCTGGCCTCGCAGGGGGCGCAGAGCATTGTCATCGACACCGGACGTCGCGCCGAACCCGCGCTGGCCGAACTGGCGCGGATGATGCGCGGGCACTACCTTGCCCTGCCCCGCGCCGATGCGCAGTCGGTGTCTGCCGCCGTGACCCAGACCCTAGAGGCGTAATCGGTGGATTGGACGCGCGAACAGCACGACTGGCCAATGGCCGAACACTCTCGTTTTGTGATCAGCAAACCCCATAAATGGCATGTGCAAGAAGCCGGGTCCGGTCCTTTGTTATTGCTGCTGCATGGCGCGGGGGGGGCGACGCAAAGCTGGCGTCATCTGTTTCCGCGCCTTGCCGCCCACTACCGCGTTGTTGCGATTGACCTGCCCGGTCAGGGGTTCACGCGGTCCGGGGCCTCTGGGCGGTTCGGGCTGACCGAAATGGCACAGGATATTGCCGCGCTCTGTACCCAAGAGGGCTGGCACCCGCAGGCCATTATCGGTCATTCTGCGGGCGGTGCGCTGGCGTTCGAGCTGGCAGACTTGCTGCCGGACGCGCCCCATATCATCGGCATCAACGCCGCACTTGCGCCGTTCAAGGGCGTCGCAGGCGTGTTGTTTCCGCTGATGGCCAAGGCCCTCGCCAAGATGCCACTGGTGGCGACGCTGTTCACCGCCTCGACCGGAAATCCGCGTTCTGTTCAGCGGCTGATCGACGGCACCGGGTCCCATCTGCCGCCCGGGGATCTGACCTATTATCAACGACTGGTGGGCGACCGCGACCACGCGAATGCAACGCTAAAGATGATGGCGCAATGGGATCTGGACCCGCTTTTGCGCCGCCTGCCCTATAGTGAGGCGCATGGGTTTCTGATCGCGGCGGAACAGGACAAGGCCGTGCCCGCGATCACATCCGTGTCGCAGGCTGCCAAGATGCTAAATGTGGATTGTGTCGTGCTGCCCGACCTCGGCCATCTCCTGCATGAGGAAGCGCCCGAGGTGGTTTATGACCTGATCACGCAGACCCTGCGGGCTCATGGGATCATGGGGCGGGCTTAAGCGCCGCCCACCGGATTGCGTACCGTGTCGATCATCAGTTGCACATTCTCGGGATCGGCGTCGGGCGTGATGCCGTGACCGAGGTTAAAGATATGCGGACCCTTTGACAGCGCATCAACGATCTTGCGCGTCTCGCTGACCAGCGTGTCACCACCCGTCACCATATGCGAAGACTTCAGGTTGCCCTGCACACAGCCACCGGTTTGCACGTTCGCCGCGACCCAGTCTGCGCTGACCGCATCGTCAACGGCAATGCAATCCGCACCGATCGCCGCATGCGCGCCTGCGTATTTCTCGCCCGCGCCACGGGGAAAGGCGATGACCGGGATACCGGGGTGCTTTTCCTTGAGCGCGGCGGTGATCCGCTGCATCGGTTTGATAGAGTAATTGGCGAAATCATCGCCCTTCAGCGACCCCGCCCAACTGTCAAAGATTTTGACCACTTCGGCCCCGGCCTCGATCTGTTTGGACATATACAGGATCGTCGCCTCTGTGATCCGGTCCATCAGCCCGTCAAACACGGCGCGGTTTTCGCCCTTTAGCGCATGCGCTGGCCCCTGATCCGGCGTGCCTTTGCCTGCGATCATATAGGTCGCTACTGTCCAAGGCGCGCCCGCGAACCCGATCAGCGTTGTCTCTGACGGCAACTCGCGCGACAGGATTTTCACCGTCTCATAGACGGGCGCAAGGTGGTCGTGGATCGCATCGGCAGGCACCAGTTTATCCAGTTCTGCCTGCGTGGTGATGGTCGACAGACGCGGCCCCTCGCCCGTAACGAACCACAGATCCGCGCCAAGCGCCTGAGGCACCAAAAGGATGTCGGCAAACAGAATTGCCGCGTCAAACCCATAGCGGCGAATCGGCTGTAGCGTGACCTCGGCGGCCAATTCGGGATTATAGCACAGCGACAGGAAATCTCCGGCCTGCGCACGGGTTGCACGGTATTCTGGTAAATAACGCCCCGCCTGACGCATCATCCAAATAGGGGGTGTTGGCAATGTCTCTCCGGCCAGCGCGCGGAGGATGGTCTTTTGGGTCGTCATGCGTCATCTCTTCGTTAAATTTGGCTGCATCCATCATGCACCGCTGGACATGCGGGAACAAGAGTTGTCAGCTTTAGTTTACACCGTTAGGAAGATAATATGACACTGATGCTCCCAAGCCCCGCCGCACCCCTGAACATTGGCACCCGTGGATCGCCCCTGGCGCTTGCACAGGCGTATGAGACCCGCGCGCGTCTGTCCGCCGCGTTTGATCTGCCGCTTGAGGCATTCGAGATTGTGGTGATCGTGACCTCTGGCGACAAGATCCTTGATCGCCCGTTGAAAGAGGTCGGTGGCAAGGGCCTGTTCACCCGTGAAATCGAGGCAGATTTGCTGTCGGGAAAAATCGACATCGCCGTACATTCGATGAAAGACATGCCAACCTTGCAGCCAGAGGGTCTGTTGCTGGACACCTATCTGCCGCGCGAGGACGTGCGCGATGCGTTTATCTCGCCCACATCCAGCGGCTTGGCCGATCTTGCGCCGGGCACTGTTGTTGGCACCTCCAGCCTGCGCCGTCGCGCGCAGTTGAAACTGCGCCGTCCTGATCTTGAGGTGGTGGAATTTCGCGGAAACCTGCAAACCCGTCTGAAAAAGCTGGACGATGGCGTAGCCGCTGCGACCTTCCTCGCCATGGCGGGTCTGAACCGGTTGGGTATGGACGAGGTGCCTGCCACCGCCGTTGAAACCGACATGATGCTGCCCGCCGTGGCACAGGGCGCAATCGGGATCGAGCGGCGGTCAGATGATACCCGCGTGGCCGAAATGCTGGCCGCGATCCATGACACACCTACCGGGCAACGGCTGGCAGCCGAGCGGTCTTTCCTGCTGGAGCTGGACGGCTCTTGCGAAACACCGATTGCGGGACTTGCAGAACTGGACGGCGGTGACATTTTCCTGCGCGGCGAGGTTCTGCGCCCCGATGGGTCAGAGGCGATCAGCGACGCCATGCGCTGCCCGATCGAGGACGGCGTACAGGCCGGGCGCGAGATGGCGCAAAAGATGTTGGCTCAGGCGGGCCCGGATTTCTTTGACTGGCGCTAAGACATAGGTCTGTCCGCCAGAGACGTCCCTATTCGGGATCGCCCGCGCGGCGGTCCCGACATTACAAATACCGTCAGGTCAGGGGCTTGGCCGTTTTGAATATTGCCGCATTGAAACAGAGGGCCTAGGTTCGGGCATGTGTTTCAATATGGAGTAGAGACCAATGAAAACATTTATCCTCGCTGGCGTATTCACCGTGGCGACCGCCTTTGCCGCTGTTGCCCAAGACAAAGACCTGACCCCCGGAGCCATGGCAGAGATCGCCATGTCAGAGCAACTGTTCGCCATCGGCAAAGCCCGTGGCGAGCCGGTGATGATGCTGGCCGCGCTGCGGATGCGCGACACGCTGGGCATGGACACCGCCGCGCCTGCGGCCGAGTTTACCAGCAAGGACGACATGCTGGCCGCCGCACGCGAGGCTGCGGCCAATGATCCCGCGCTGCTGGGTGTGATAGAGGATGTCGCCGCCAGCGGATCGCGCCGCATGTGCATCTATGCGTGCAATGGCGTCTGCTATTGATGAAACGGGCCTTGGCCTGACCAGAAAACGGGGTGGGCATATTGCCCGCCCCACGTTTGTTCGGATCCGGGGATCTGTTACGGATTGAACGAGGCTCTTATGTGAGGCAAAGATGACATCCGCCCAGATCGCTGAATTCAAACGACAAGATGGCGTCCTTGTCGCAGGCATGGGCGCCTTGATGATCCTTGCCGCAAGCGCAGGTGTGATATTCTACCTCTTTGCGGCGCGCCAGTATGACCTAAAAACCTTTGGTCTGGTCGGGGTAGAATCCGGTAGGGGGCAGGATGACACCCTAAGCGCGATCTCTGTTTCGC
>CALGTJ010000616.1 GCA_937901435.1 uncultured Rhodobacter sp.
GGGGGGGAGGCGGGGGATTTCCTGTCGCTGCCGCCGCTGCCGCCCGATGTCTATGACCTGCGCCTTGCCGTGGCGGGGCGCGTGGAACATATCCGCCTGCTGGTCGCGCCGCGCATCCTGCCGCAACTAGGCACCCGTGCAGATCCGCCAAGGATCTGGGGCATGACGGCGGCGCTATATGGTTTGCAGTCAAAACGCTCGACGGGCGTTGGCGATTTTGCCGATCTTGGCACGCTCTGTCAGGCGGCGGCGCGGGCAGGCGCGGGCTTTGTCGGGATCAATCCGGTGCATAATATCGGCTATTCCGACACCACCGCGATCAGCCCCTATTCGCCCTCGCATCGCGGGTTTTTTAATACGGACCACATCGCGCTTGACCAGATCCCCGGTCTTGAGGGCTCGGATGCGGTGCGCAAGCTGCTGAAGAACAGCGCGCCCGATTTCACCGCGATCAAAGCGCAAGAGCTGATCGATTACACTGCGCAACGCCAAAGCCACCGTGCCTTGGTGGACCAGCTTTTCAATGTTTTTGAAAACGAGGCACCGCAAGCCGCGCGCAAGGCGTTTGCCGCCTATGAGGCAGAGCGCGGCGCAGAACTGGCCCGCTTTGCCCGGTTCGAGGCGCTGTGCGAGGTCTACGGCGTGGATTGGCGCGACTGGCCAGCCAGTGCCATGGACGACCGCCCGACGGACACGCGCACGCGGTTTCAATCTTGGCTGCAATGGGTCGCTGATCATCAGTTGGGTCAGGCGCAGCAGGGCGCGCTGTCGGCTGGAATGCCGCTTGGCCTCTACCTTGATCTGTCGGTCGGCGCGCGCCGCGACGGGGGCGAGGCATGGTGCGAAAGGGCGGTGATTGCGCGCGGTGTCTCGATTGGTGCGCCGCCCGATCAGCTTGGCCCCGATGGGCAGAACTGGAACCTCGCGGCCTTCTCTCCGCATCTGCTGGCAGAGGCCGGATATGCGCCGCTGCGCATGGTGCTGGCCCAGACCATGCGCCACGCGGGCGTGATCCGCATCGACCATGTGCTTGGCCTCAATCGCAGTTTCTGGATCCCCGACGATGGCAGTCCGGGGGCTTATATCCGACAGCCCTTCGAGGCGTTGCTGGCGATCATCAAGATCGAGGCCCATCGCGCCGGAACGCTGGTTGTGGGCGAGGATCTGGGGCTTGTGCCCGATGGCTTTCGCGACACCATGCAAAGCCACGGATTTTACGGCTATTCTGTCCTGCAATACGAACGTGACCATGACGGAAAGTTCCGCGACCCGACCCAAGGCCCGCCCCATGTATTGTCCTGCTTTGCGACCCATGACACGCCGACCATCCGCGGCTATGAACACGGGCGCGATCTGGACTGGTGGCACCAGCTTGGCTCTCTTGATGATGCCGCACACGCGCAACGCAAGGCCGAGCGCCAAGAGGATGTCGCGGCGCTAAAGCATTATGCCCCCCAAGATGACACCCCCGATCTGGTGCAGGCGGTGCATGGCGCGCTGGGTGCGGCCCCGGCAGAAATGGTCTGCCTGCAACTGGATGATATCCTCGAACAGGTCGAGGCCCAGAACCTGCCCGGCACGATAGATCAGCACCCCAATTGGCGCCGCCGCCACGGGATTGCCTTGGAAGACATGGACGCAGCCTTTGCCCCCGTCACTACAATGATGCAGGCGCAAGGCCGCACTAACCGACCGATTCTAAAGAAGGAACTGCAAGATGAGCATTGAAACCGTCGCCACCCAACCGATCGAGGGACAAAAGCCGGGCACCTCTGGTTTGCGCAAAAAGACGCGGGTTTTCATGCAGCCGGGCTATCTGGAAAACTTCGTCCAAGCGACCCTGAACGCCATCGGCGGTGCGGCGGGCAAGTGGTTCGTTGTCGGTGGGGACGGGCGCTATTTCAACGCCGAGGCGATCCAGACAATCCTGAAAATGGCCGCCGCCAATGGCGCGACAGAGGTGATCGTGGGGCAGGGTGGCTTGTTGTCCACCCCCGCCGCCTCGCATCTGATCCGGCTGAACACGACGGACGGCGGCTTTATCCTTTCCGCCAGCCATAATCCGGGCGGGATCGACGAAGATTTCGGCCTGAAATTCAACGCGGGCAACGGCGGGCCTGCGCCCGAAAGCCTGACGGAAAAGATGTTCGCGCAGACGACCACGTTGGCAGAATATCAGGTGCTGAAAGCCCCGGATGTGGACCTGTCCCAGATCGGCGAAAGCCGCTTGGGCGAGATGAAAGTGCAGGTCATTGACCCGGTCACCGATTACGCCGCACTGATGGAACAGCTGTTCGATTTCGACGCGCTCAAGGCGATGTTTGCGGGCGGGTTCACCATGTGCTTTGACGCCATGCACGCGGTCACCGGCCCCTATGCCCATGCGATCCTTGAGGGCCTTCTGGGCGCGAAACCCGGCACCGTCATCAACGGCATACCCTCGCCCGACTTTGGCAGAGGCCACCCAGATCCCAACCCCACATGGGCCAAGCCCTTGATGGATCTGATGATGTCCGACCGCGCGCCTGATTTCGGCGCGGCCTCTGACGGGGATGGCGACCGCAACATGATCGTCGGGCGCGGGGTCTATGTGACGCCCTCTGACAGCCTTGCGGTGCTGGCCGCCAACGCCCATCTGGCCCCCGCCTATGCCAAGGGTCTGGCCGGGATCGCGCGCTCTATGCCGACCAGTGCGGCCAGCGACCGGGTGGCGACGAAGCTGGGGATCGAGGCGTTCGAGACGCCGACGGGCTGGAAATTCTTTGGCAATCTGCTGGACGCGGGCCGGGTGACGATCTGTGGCGAGGAAAGCGCGGGCACAGGATCGGATCACGTCCGCGAAAAGGACGGGCTGTGGGCGGTGCTGCTGTGGCTGAATATTCTGGCTGTGCGCAAACAGTCGGTGCAGGACATCCTCGCCGATCACTGGAGCATTTTCGGGCGCGATTTCTATTCCCGCCTTGATTTCGAGGCCGTGCCCAGCGATCAGGCCAACGCGATGATCGCCGATATTACGCAGCGCCTGACGGTCCTGCCGGGGCAAAGCTATGGCGCGTTGACGGTAACGGCGGCGGATAGCTTTTCCTATGACGACCCGGTCGATGGCTCTGTCAGCAAGAATCAGGGCCTGCGGATTTGGTTTCAGGGCGGCGCGCGGGCGGTGTTGCGCCTGTCGGGAACCGGAACAGAAGGCGCGACGATCCGGCTTTATCTGGAACAGTTTCAGGATGTTGGGTCAGATTTCACGCAACAGACAGCCGTGGTTCTTGCCCCGGTCAAAGCGGCGATCATGGAGCTTGCCCAGTTTCAGCACTGGATCGGCCGTACAGCGCCGGATGTGGTCACCTGACCCCAATCGAATGGCGTTGCCGCGACGGCATGATGCCTGACCGTTTGGACCGCTGGCGGCCAGCCTTGTGTCTTGCGGCGGACAAACACCCTCTTCGCGCGGACGCAATCAGACGCTAAACTGCGCCCATGACATCACAAGCCGCCCCAGACCTGTCGCCCCCGGCCACCCTGCGCGCAGCGGCCCTGGTCCCGATCCTGCGCCACTTTGGCGGGGCCGAGGCAATTGATCTTGTGTTGCGGCGCAACGGTCTGGACCCCGGCCGCATCACCGACCCCTACGAAATCATCCCGCTTTCGGCCTATCTGACGATCTTTGAAGAATGCGCCAGAACGGCGCTTGATCCGGTGCTTGGCGCGCGCATCGGACAGTCCTTGTCACCGATGGATCTTGGCCCGACGGGGGTGCTGTTCTGGCAGTCTGCCAGCATCCGGCGCGGGCTGGAACGCTTTCTCAGCAGTCTGTCAGCCTTGCAAAGTGCCACAGAGATGGACCTTTGGGACGATGGCCATTACCTGAACCTGTCGTATCAGATCCGCGCCGGACAAATCCGGGGCCAGCCGCAAGACACGGAATTTTCCCTGTCCGGAATGTGCCAGATGATCCGCATGTCCTTTGATCCGCGCTGGACCCCCGCAGAGGTGCATTTCACCCACGCGCCATCGCCGCGCGCCGATCTGCTGGCCCGGATCTTTCGCGCCCCGGTGCTGTTTGGACAAAGCGCCAATCGCGTGCTGTTTGACAGGGCCGGCGTGGATACGCCTTATCGAACCGAGGATTCTGCGCTGATTGCGGTGATCGAACGGCATGTGGCCGATCTGGTGCTGGGGCAGGATCCCGGTGCCAGCTTTGCCGAGCGTGCGCTGCGGGTGGTCAGTCACAATCTGGGCCAGCGCCCTGTCGATATCGGCACTGTGGCCGCCGAACTTGGGGTGACGGCGCGCACCTTGCAACGGCGGTTGCGCGACGAGGGGACGTCTTTGCGCGCGATCACGCAGGGCCACCGCCAGAGGATTGTCGAAATCCACCTGAGCCAGCCGGATATGAACCTGCGCGATGTGGCGCAGGCGTTGGGCTATTCCGACGGCACCGTGTTTTGGCGCGCCTATCGGCACTGGACCGGGACCGCACCGTCCAAACGGGCGGCGTCCTAACGCGTTTTCGAAAGAGCCCTGACTCACGTTAGGCTGTCGGAATGAAAAGATTTCAACGGGTTAAGGGGCGCATGACAGTTCAGGAATTGAGAGACGGCTATGACAGGAATCACTCTGATCGGGAAAGACAGCGCAGGCGTCCTGCGGTGAAGCGGCTGAGAGTGTAAATAATGCTCAAAACACGGGCGAGACGCGCGCATATGGCCCTTCTTTCACAGGCCGCGCGGGACGGAAGGCGGGAGTCTTACAGAAAAGATCAACTTTGTGCTGTGTTGGCGCATATTATCGAACAATTGGCGCGTTTCGCAATGGATTGATCACCTGCATCTTTCCAACCTTGGTCAACCGCGCAATGGAGGGCCCCCCTATGAATGAAATGTCACAGACCCAAATGGCAGCCGCAGGATCGGTCACGCATCCGCTTGATCCCGTTTCCGCCGCCGAAGTCACCCATCTCAAGGCCGTGTTGGAGGCCGCCGGATATCTGGGCGAAGGGATGCGCTATTCCTACGTGATGCTGCGTGAACCCACCCGCGGGACGCTTGTGAATTTCGCGCCCGGTGACGCCGTCCCGCGCGAGATTGGCGTGCTGATCACCGATATCAGCGCGGGAAAGGTCACAGAGGCCGTGGTCGATATGGCCACATCCTCGATCATCAAGGAACGCTCGCTTGATCCCGAAACTCAAGGCTGGGGGCCGGTTCTGGACGAGGATTACGTCGCCGCAGAGGAAATCTGCAAGGCCGATCCGCGCTTTGTCGCAGCCCTTGCCAAGCGTGGCATCACCAATCTGGATCAGGTGTTCTGTGCGCCTCTGTCTGCGGGCAATTTCGGTAATGAGAACGAGGTGGGCCGCCGGATGCTGCGTGTGCTCAGCTTTTATGCGCCTGACCCCGAGGCCGTTCACGGGCTGTGGGGCCATCCCATCGAGGGCATCGTCTGCCACACCGATCTGACCAAGCGCGAGGTGCTGCGTTTTGTAGACACCGGGTATATGAACGTACCCGAAGACAGCAGCGACTACCTTGATCCGGCGATCACCGGACCCGTGCGCGAGACCATGAAACCGCTCAACATCACCCAGCCAGAGGGTGCCTCTTTTACGATGGAAAACAACGTGCTCGACTGGGAAAACTGGTCGATCCGCGTCGGGTTCAACGGGCGCGAGGGGCTGACGCTGCATGACATCAGCTTTAACGACCGGGGCAGCAAACGTTCTATCCTGAACCGCGCCTCGATCTCGGAAATGGTGGTGCCTTACGGCGAACCGCAGCCGACGCATGAGTGGCAAAACTACTTTGACGCGGGCGAATATCAGTTCGGACGGCTCGCCAATTCGTTGGTTCTGGGCTGTGATTGTCTGGGCGAAATCCATTATGTCGACGCCACGGTTGCGGATGATCTGTGCAACCCGATCGAGATCAAGAACGCCATTTGCATCCACGAGGAAGATTTCGGAACCCTTTGGAAACACACCTGTATCTTTTCAGAACGCGCCGACATTCGCCGCCAGCGCCGTCTGGTTGTGTCCTTCTTTGTGACTGTGGGCAATTATGACTACGGGTTCTACTGGTACTTCTACCTCGACGGCAAGATTGAGATGGAATGCAAGGCCACGGGCGTCGTCTTTACCTCTGGCCGCCCCGAGGGCGCCTATGAATGGGCGACGGAACTGGCCCCCCGCCTAGGTGCGCCGCAACACCAGCATATGTTTGCCGCCCGGCTGGATTTCGGTCTTGATGGCCAAAAGAACGCGGTCGATGAGATCGAGGTAAAGCGCGTGCCCATGGGGCCGGGCAACCCGGTGGGCAATGCCTTTACCCGCCAGATCACGCGGCTCAAAAGCGAAAGCGAGGCGCAGCGCGTCGCCAAGAACGATGTGGGCCGGGTCTGGCGCGTCTCATCGACCGAAAAGACCAACTTTCTGGGCGAACCCACCGCCTATGTGCTGGCCCCCGAGGGCAAGCCCTTGTTGCTGGCGGATGACGCCGCCTCGATCACCAAACGCGCGACCTTTGCCACCCGCTCGCTTTGGGTGACACAATATGACCGGGACGAGTTCTGGGCG
>CALGTJ010000617.1 GCA_937901435.1 uncultured Rhodobacter sp.
TTACGCTACCGCCGCCATCACACACCCTCGCCTCGATGAATAATCCGGGTTAGCCCCAACACAACCTCGGTCATGGACCAGCCACCGCTACGGGCATAGTGACGATCCAGCCTGTAAATTTCATCTGCATTTTCAAGAGCGTCAAGCAGTTGCGCAAAGCCCGCGTCGGTTTGGGTGGTCATGGCGGCGGCAGCATGCGCTTTGACATATAGGCTATGCTCGGGGGTCAGAAGCCCCTCGAAGACGGCATCATACGGCGCGACCTCGACCGAGCGGGCGAGCGTCGACAAACACTCGATTGCGGCAACCCGAAGCACGTCACCCGCCGCAGGATCGGTAAATATTTCAGTTGCGAGCGCCTCGACCACTTGGCGTTGAGCGGGGAAATATCCAAGCACCTCCAACATGGCGACCCGGATCTCTGCACTCGCCCTATCCAAGCCCGACAAAAGACGCGGGATCTGGGCAAGAACCGCGTCATAGACCTCGACCTCTACGCGCGGCCATGTCCCGTACTCTTCAAACTCAGCGCGCGCCTGCGCTGAAATGCTCGCCTCTTCTGCCGCAATATGGGCGCGAAACGCGGCGACCGTTAAATCATCGCGCAAGAATATATCTGCCGCAGGCTCTGCGATGGCCCCTAGCAGGTCAAGGATGCGGGCGGCGCGCTTTGGGTCTACCGCAAGGGCTGCCTCGACCAGATACGGAATCGCGGGGGCTGTGGCCGTGTAACGCGTGCCTTGGTGATATATATTGCCAAACAGCCGCCACAGCGCGTCCTTGGCGGACTTTTCGTCCGGGCTGACCAGCGCGCGAATGTCACCCGGCACATCCGAGGCAGCGCCATAAGCATGCAGCAGTTGTGACCAGTCGATGTCATCCAAGCCTTCAAACATTGGGAAGGCTACCCTTTTTCCTTCCACCGCACCATCTGGCGCAGGATGCCGTGAAACAACTGCGTGTCGGCGCGGGTCATCGGCATCCGGGACCAAAGGTTACGCAGGGTTTGTTTCATGCTGGCGGCCTTGTGGTCGGGAAAAAAGAACCCGGCCTCGTCCAGACGATCCTCGTAGTGTTGCGCGAGTGCCTCGACCTCGACGGCGGTGGCCGGATCGGTGCGGGCCAGATCGATGCGCACGGCCTCTGCCTGAACGGTCTGGCGACGCCATTCATAGGCGGTCAGCAGGGCGCATTGGCCAAGGTTGAGCGAGGGAAACGCCGGATCGACAGGCACCGAGATGATCGTATTGGCGATGGCGATGTCATCGTTTTCAAGGCCCGCGCGTTCCGGGCCGAACAGGACCGCCACACGCTCGCCATCGGCAATGCGCGCCTTTGTATCCTGCATGGCGCGTTCCGGCGTGACCACGGTTTTGGTCAGCCCGCGCGGGCGGGCGGTCGTGGCATAGACATGAGTGCAATCGGCGATCGCCTCTGCGGTGGTGTCAAACAAGGGTGCGGCGTCCAGCAGACGCCCGGCACCGCTGGCATTGGCGACCGCTGTGGGGTTGGGCCAGCCGTCGCGCGGGGCGACAAGGCGCATGTTGGACAGACCAAAGTTTGCCATGGCGCGCGCGGCGGCGCCGATGTTTTCGCCCATCTGCGGGCGCACAAGAACAAAGATTGGCTGCATTATAGGCTATCCCGCGTGGTTTTCGGGGTGATACGCTTGGGGCATCGCAAGGGCAAGGAGGCGCGCATGGCCTATGACGATGGATTGGCGGAACTGTTGCGTAATGATCTGGTGGATCTTGCTGGGATCGTCGAAAAACGCATGTTTGGCGGTCTGTGTTTTATGTGGAATGGCAATATGTTATGCGGGGTCCATCAGGGCGGCGGCATGTTTCGAGTGGGCAAGACCCGTCATGCAACGGCGCTGGAAATCCAGGGCGTGGACCCGATGGGATTTACCGGACGACCCATGGGCGGGATGATTGACGTCAGCGACGAGGCCATGGTGGATGACGCGCGGCGCGGCGTTTGTTTGCGGCTGGCGATGGATTTTGTCGGCAGCTTGCCTGCGAAGTAGCCAAGCCTGAAAATCCGGTCTATAGCGGCGCTGGACGATGCCCCAGACCACGGCAAGGAGAGAGCGACAATGGCCGAGACAGAGCAGCCACATATCTATCTGATCACCCCGCCGGAGTTTGAGCTTTCCATCTTTCCCAATGCCTTATCTGCGGTACTTGATGCGGTGGACGTGGCGTGCCTGCGCCTTGCCCTGTCCAGCATAGACGAGGACCGGGTGCTGCGCGCGGCGGATGCTGTGCGCGAAGTCGCCCATGCGCGCGACGTGCCGCTGGTGATCCAGAGCCACATTCAACTGGTCGAACGGCTTGGCCTTGACGGGGTGCATCTGCTGGATGGCTCGCGCTCTGTACGGGCGGCGCGCAAGGAGTTGGGTGAAGACGCCATTATCGGCGCGTTTTGTGCCACATCCCGCCATGATGGCATGACTGCGGGTGAAACCGGCGCGGATTATGTGTCATTCGGCCCGGTTGCCCCGACCCCGCTGGGCGATGGCAGCTATGCCGAGGCCGAGTTGTTCGGCTGGTGGTCCGAGATGATCGAAGTGTCCGTCGTGGCCGAAGGTGCTTTGACCCCTGAATTAATCGCCGGACTTGCGTCGATGACGGATTTCTTCGGGGTGGGGCCAGAAATCTGGGACGAGGAAAGCCCGGCTCAGGCACTGTTGAACCTGATAGCTGCGATGGGTTGAGGCGCGATTTCGAATTGCTTGCGCAATCCGATCAACTGGGGGGCTAGCCCCCCAGACCCCCCAGAGTAGTTTCGGCAAGATGAACTCACACAGGCGCTTTTGAAGCCTCAGCCACCAAGGCGGACATGGCCGGTCCGCACAGCGATCTCGCAGGCCAGCGCCAAGGCTTTGCGGTCTTTGTAGTCTCTGACCTTGAGGGGCGGCTGATAGCGGATCTCGACGCATCCCTGACGCTTTGCGGCCAGCACGTGCAGCAGGTGCGGACCAAAGCCCATGTCCCCCCACCATCCGTAAAAACGGGGGTCTGCGTCTTTTGGGGCCGTATAGATCACGCTGACCGGTTGCACTGATATCCGATCGCGCAGCGCGTCTGTAAAGAAGGCGGCGAAAAGCGTTGATTTAAAGGGCAAAACTTGCTGCCCATCGGTCGAGGTGCCCTCTGGAAAGAACAGTAACTTATGCCCGGCCTGAAGCCGCGATTCAAAGATGTCTTTCTGCGCGCGGGCCTCTCTGGGATCGCGGTTGATAAAGACGGTGCCCGTGGCGCGCGCAAGCCAGCCGATCCCGGGCCAGCGGGCGACCTCTGCCTTGGAGACAAAGTAAATCCGTTTGCGCGCGTTCAGCGCAAAAATATCGAGCCAGCTGGAATGGTTCGCGACCACGGCCCCGGGCGTCTGCATCAGCGCGCCCGTGCTGCGAAATTTCATGCCAAGGATCACAAAGGCCGACCGGCAGACGAATTGGGTAATATATGGCGTGACGGGGCGATTCTGACCAAACAGTGGCCGCTCGATCAGGCGCACGACCAGTAACAGACCGAGGCAGCCGAACGTCAGCACACCCAACACACCCCCGCGCAGCACGACCCGCGCCCAATCGCCCTGCGAAAGAGGCCGCGCCAGAGGCTCTTGGCTGCGCTGCCAGGTGGTCACAGCCCGCCTCCGGCTTTGGCGTAGATCTGGCGTTGGCGGTCGTTCAGGCGGGCGGTGTCCATCACCAGACACACGTCGATGGTGTTGAAGACGTGATCCACATAGGCCCCATCGCCGACAAGTCCGCCCAGCCGCAGGTAAGCCTTGATCAGGGCCGGCGTGCCGACCATCGCCGCGCGCCGGTCAATCTGCGCCTGCGGGATCAGGTCCATCCTCTGAAAGGCACGCGACGTGACCCGCAACTCTGGCGGCGCGCGGTAAGCGTGGTGCAGCAGTGACAAAGGTTGGGCCAGAGCCGCCGGATCTGTGCCGTGAAACGAGGCCACGCCAAAGAGAATCTCGATCCCATGGCGCGCCACATAGGCGGCAAGGCCTGACCAAAGTTCGAACATGGCCGTCCCGCCCCGATAGTCGCGGTGCAGGCATGAGCGGCCCAGTTCCAACAGCTTGCGCCCGCTGGCCTTAAGCACGCGCAGGTCATATTCATCCTCGGAATAATACTGTCCCATGGCTGCCGCCTGATCGGCGCGCAACAGTCGATAGACCCCCACCACCTGATCCTTGGGCGCACGGGCACGGTCCAACAGCATGAGATGGTCAAAAAAGGGATCAAACGCATCCGTCTCTAAGCGCTGATCATGATCTACGCCTGCGCCAGCCCCGCCGAGTTCCGTGACGAAAACCTCATAGCGCAATCGTTGAGCGGCGCGCAGGTCGGCGGCGCTCTCTGCCAGTTTGATCTGAAAATCAGGGGATGCGGCGCTTATCGGCAGAGGGGCGTGTCCTTGCAACGGTCAGTCCAAATCGAAACGGGGCGCTTGGGCCAAGAGGGTGGGCCAAGGTTTCAGACCCAGTTTTCAGACCCAGTTTTCAGACCCGGTGTTAAGGCCCAGCCTACGGGACCAGCCCTGAACCCAAGGTCTCGGGCCTGTGCGAGGGCCGGATGCTTAGGCCTGACGCTCTGACCTGAAGCTCTGGCCTGACGCTTTGGCCTGATATGTAGGTTGCTCTCCGCAAGTTTGCAACAGACTGTGCTCTTTTGACGAGGCAAACATATGTTAACATAGTATTAACCATCCTCATGCACGGCTTAACAGGTTCCATCTAGTCAAAGACCATCTGCAAGACGACATGATCACCATAAAAGACCACCTTGCCCCTATGCTCGAAATTCACCGTCACCCGTCCGCCTACGTTGGATTGCACCTGTCCCAGACCCCAATCGGGTTCTGCCGGGTGCCGCACCAACATCCCCGGTTCTAACATGGCGTTCAAATCACTCAACTGCTCTTCCCTCTGGTTTAAGGATCCACAATGACCGCATCGCAAGACCTCACTGCCCTGCTCGGCTCGCGCATCTGCCATGACCTTATCTCTCCCCTTGGCGCTATTTCCAATGGGGTCGAGTTACTAGAAATGACAGGGCTCGAAATGGGGCCAGAGCTAGAGTTGATCTCGCAAAGTGTCAGCAGTGCCAATGCGCGGATCCGTTTTTTCCGCGTCGCCTTTGGCGCTGCCGCTGAGGATCAGATGATCGGGGCCAATGAAATTCGCAGCATTCTGGCGGATCTGACGAAAACGGGCCGTTTGTGCATGGATTGGCAAGTTCTGCCCGATATGAACCGGCAGCAGGTCAAAAAGGTGTTTTTGCTGCTCATGTGCCTCGAAAGCTCGATGCCGTGGGGCGGGCAGATCACGATCACGAACGACGGCGACTTTTGGTCGCTGGCCGGAACATCGGATCGGATGAAAGAGGTGCCGGACCTGTGGGATCTTTTGGCGCGCGTCCCCGCAGAAACAGATGTCGCTGCGGCGGATGTGCATTTTCTGCTGCTCGCCCATATGTTGGCAGAGGCCGGGCGCAACCTGACGCTGGACCGAAGCGAGACCGGGTTGATCGCGCGGTTTTAGACCGCGCGGCCCTCATCGCGAACGTGCAAACAGGTCGTTACGCCCCTGCCATGCGCCAACCCGACGCGCCCTTCGCGCGGCGCACAGCATAGAGCGTGCCGCAGGCACTCCATTTGGTCACAGCCTTTTGAGGCACTACCTGCGTGTGGTCCCATCACCGGTCACCAGATATTTAAAGCTGGTCAATTGCTCTGCCCCGACAGGGCCACGTGCGTGCATCTTGCCCGTGGCAATGCCGATCTCGGCCCCCATGCCGAACTCTCCGCCATCGGCAAACTGGGTCGAGGCATTGTGCATCAGGATCGCCGAATCAAGCCGTTCAAAAAAGCGCGCGACCACATCGGCGTTTTCGGTTAGGATACAGTCCGTGTGATTTGATCCGTATTGTCTGATATGCGCAATGGCCGCATCCACATCGGGCACGATCCGGGCCGCGATATCCATATCCAGATATTCGCGCCCCCAATCCTCGTCCGTGGCAGGCTCGGCACCCTCAATCCGGGACAGGGTCGCATCGCCGTGGACGCGCACCCCGGCGGCAACAAGCATCTCGATCACATCGCGCCCCAGCCCATCAGCAAGGTCTTTGTGGATCAGCAGGCATTCCGCCGCACCGCAAATCCCCGTGCGCCGGGTCTTGGCGTTCTGCACCACGTCCAGCGTTTTTTGCGGATCGGCCGCCGCGTCGATATAGATATGCACGATGCCCTCAAGATGGGCAAAAACCGGCACACGCGCCTCGCGCTGCACCAGCCCCACAAGGCCCTTGCCGCCACGGGGCACAATCACATCAATCGTGTCGGTCATGGCCAGCATCTGGCTGACCGCCGCGCGATCGCGGGTCGGCACGCGCTGGATTGCATCCTCTGGCAGGCCCGCACTGCGCAACCCCTCGACCAGACAGGCATGGATCGCACCAGACGAGTGAAAGCTTTCCGACCCCCCACGCAGGATCACAGCGTTGCCCGCCTTCAGGCATAGCGCGCCCGCATCTGCCGTCACATTAGGGCGGCTTTCATAGATCACGCCGATGACGCCCAATGGCGTGCGCACCCGTTTGATATGGATGCCAGAGGGCTGATCCCATTCCGACAGGACCGCACCAACAGGATCGTCCTGCCCCGCGACCGCGCGCAAGCCGTCCACGATGCCCTGAATACGCACCTCGTCCAGCAAGAGCCGGTCCAGCATCGCCGCCGTCAGCCCCTTGTCGCGCCCATAGGCCATATCCTTGGCGTTGGCCGCGATGATTTCAGCGCGCCGCGCCCAGACCGCATCCGCCGCCCCCATCAGCGCCGCGGTCTTGGCCTCTGACGATGCAAAGCCAAGTTGCGCGGCGGCTGTTTTGGCGCGTGCGCCAATATCGCCCATCAGCGCAGGAATATCTGTCAGGTCGTTCATCGCCTCACCCCTTTTACAG
Source organism: uncultured Rhodobacter sp. (assembly GCA_937901435.1). Next base: position 6,983 of record CALGTJ010000617.1, read on the forward strand.
TCGTCTCATGTCACCATGTCATCGCGGTGGACCAACGCGGCGCGTCCGGGATAGCCCAGAAGCGCCTCGATCTCGCCAGACTGGCGGCCCTTGATGGCCTCGGCCTCGGCCCGCGTATAGCGCACAAGGCCCATGCCCAATGCCCCCTCGGGGCCGGAAATCGTCACCAGATCACCGCGCCCGAATTTGCCCGTGACCTGCGTCACCCCGGCAGGCAGCAGCGAGTTACCTTTGGCCAGCGCGCGCGCAGCCCCTGCATCCACCAACAGTTCTCCCTTGGGTTTCATCGCCGCGATCCAGCGTTTGCGCGCCGCCTGCGGGTCGCCCTGTGCCGTAAACCACGTCACCGCCGCGCCCTGATCCAGCGCCTGAAGCGGGCGCATAACAGAGCCTTCGGTGATCGCCAGCGCACAGCCCGCGCCGGTCGCGGTTTTGGCGGCCATGATCTTGGTCTTCATCCCGCCCTTGGACAGGCCAGAGCCGACATCCCCCGCCATCGCCTCGATCTGCAGGGTGATCTGGTCCACCACGTCATAGCGCTGCGCAGTCGGATCTGTGCGCGGATCGCCCGAATAGAATCCGTCCACATCCGACAGCAGCACCAGCACATCCGCCCCCACCGTCACCGCAATCTGCGCGGCCAAACGGTCGTTGTCGCCAAAGCGGATCTCGTCGGTGGCCACCGTGTCGTTCTCGTTCACGATGGGCACCGTGCCAAGGCGCAGCAATTGTTCCATTGTCGCGCGGGAATTCAGGTAGCGGCGACGATCCGCGCTATCCTCCAGCGTCAGCAGAACCTGCGCTGTGACAAGACCATGTTCGCCCAAGGCATCCTCGTAGGCGCGCGCCAGACGAATTTGACCGACCGCCGCCGCCGCCTGGGATTGTTCTAGCGCCAAGGTGCCTTCTGGCAACTTCAGAACACCGCGCCCCAGCGCTATAGAGCCGGACGACACAAGGATCACATCCGTCCCCCGCGCCTTGATCTCGGCCACATCCAGCGCCAGCGCGTGCAGCCAATCGGCCCGTAAAGTCCCGCTGTTCCGATCCACCAACAAAGCAGAGCCGATCTTGACGACCAGCCGTTTTGCCGCCCTCAGGGACGCCATGTTTCCGGCTCCTCGTCCTTTTTCTTGAGACGGATCTTGTCGTCGGTGATCTCGCGCCGCACCGCGCGCAACACCTCGACCAGCCCCTCACGGCTGACCCCGGACATCATCATTACAGGTGCGCCCACTTCGGCCTCTAGCGCCTCTTTCGCCTCGGCGCGCTCGTCGTCGTCCAGCGCGTCGATCTTGTTCAGCGCCGTCACGCGCGGCTTGTCCGCCAAATGCCCGCCATAGGCCTCTAACTCGTTGATAATGGTGCGGTAATCGCCTGCCACATCGTCAGAGGTCCCATCCACCAGATGCAGCAGCACCGAGCAGCGTTCGACGTGCCCCAAAAAGCGATCGCCCAGGCCTTTGCCCTCTGACGCACCCTCGATCAGGCCCGGAATATCGGCCATGACAAACTCGGCCTCATCCACCCCGACGATGCCCAGATTTGGGTGCAGCGTGGTGAACGGGTAGTCTGCAATCTTGGGCCGTGCGTTCGAAGACGCGGCCAGAAACGTTGATTTGCCCGCATTCGGCAGACCCAACAGACCCGCATCCGCAATCAGTTTCAGGTTCAGCCAGATGGTGCGCTCGACGCCTTCCTGACCGGGGTTGGCGCGGCGCGGGGCCTGATTGACCGAGGTCTTGAAATGCAGGTTGCCAAAGCCGCCGTTGCCGCCCTTGGCCAACAAGAACCGCTGGCCCAACTCGGTCAGATCCGCGATCACCGTCTCTTCGTCTTCATCCAGAATCTGAGTGCCCACCGGCACCCGCAGCACGATATCATCGCCATCCGCGCCATAGCGTTGCCGCCCCATGCCGCCCCCGCCGTTGCGCGCAAAGAAGTGCTGCTGATAGCGAAAATCGATCAGCGTGTTCAGCCCGTCAACCGTCTCGGCCCAGACATCCCCGCCCTTGCCGCCATTGCCGCCGTCAGGCCCACCGTATTCAACAAATTTCTCGCGGCGGAAACTGATCGCGCCGTTACCCCCGCTACCGGAACGGATGTAGACTTTGGCAAGATCGAGGAATTTCATGGGTCAACGGCCTATTTCTATGTGAGACACGGCGATAGAGCGAAACGGGCGCGGGCTCAAGTGGGACTGCGCGCGAGGCCCGCGCCAGCGGGCAGGGTTCAGGCCGGGATCGGGCCCGGTCCTTGCGCATTATTCAGCCATGCCGCGCGGGTCAGGGTCATCTTTTGCACTTCGACTACGCCTCGGGGCGTCGTTTGCGCGGCAATATGGGTGTTTTCAAACCCAAGCTTGCGCAGGGTGTTGGCGGATTGCACATTCCCGACCACATGCCCCGAGGGCACCGGACCGGGCCGCACAGAGAAATACGCCGCCAGCACAGCGCGCGCGGCCTCTGTCATATAGCCCTGTCCCCAATGCCCGCGGGCCAGCCAATAGCCAAGCTCGGGATGATCAGGGTCGGCCTTGAGCGTGACAGAGCCGATGGGGTCGCCTGCCTCAACGATATATTGGCCGTTGTTCTGGCCCAATCCATCCAGCCACACCTCTGCATCGCCCAGCGTATAGGGATGGGGCAGCGAGGTCAGTTTGGGCGCAACGTCCGGATGTGCAATTTCGCGCGCGATCCAGACCGCATCTGACGCCGAGGGCGGGCGCAGCGTCAGGCGGGCCGTGCTAAGATGGGTTGGCAGGGTCATGGGTCAATCCAATTTGCGCAAATAGGTCCAGGTGGTGACCTTGGCGTTGCGGGCGACGGAAAACGCCTCTGCGTCACCGATATAATCGAACCCGGCGTGGGTCAGCACGCGGGCAGAGGCTGGGTTGTCCTGAAACACGGTCGCGAACAGAGTGCGCGCCGCATGGGGGTTGGCGGCCACGATCCCCTCGACCGCCTCAGAGGCAAGGCCGCTGTTCCAAAAGGCAGGCGCGACCCAATAGCCCACCTCGGATTGTTGCCGGTCCATCCGGTCAAGACTGAGGATGCCCACCAGTTCCGGCAGGCCCGCAGCACTGCCATCCATCGCCCAGACATCCTCGGTGCGTGCGGGGGCATGCGCTTGTTTGATATAGCTTTCTGCCGCGCCGGGTGGCAACGGATGGGGAATAGAGGTGGTGTTTCGCGCAACTTGCCGTTCGCCCACATACAGCGACCAAAGCCCGGCGTCAGACTCGCGCAGCGGGCGCAGTGTCAGCCTCGCGGTCTGGATCTCTGGTTGGTTCAAAGTCTGGTCGATAATCATTTAGGTCCTCCCGCAAATAACACAAAGAGCACGCTTGCCACCGTCAGCGCGGCCAGCGTCCACATCAGATATTTCTCTGCCACCGTCCCCGCAAGCGTGAGGGCGATCCGTTCTCCTCCCCAGGTCCAGATCGGGTGTAGTACAAGCTGTGTCGCCAAAAGGATAGCGGCGATCACTGCTGTCGCCTCTACCGCCGGGGTGCCGGGGGCAACGAAATTCGTAAAGCCTGCCGTGATCATCGCCCAGGCCTTTGGGTTGAGTGGATGCACGATCAGCCCGGCCATGAAACCAGGCACTTGCGCCCCGCCTGCCCCCGGTGTCAGACGCAGATTGGCCACCTTCCACGCCAGCCAGCAGATATAGGCCGCGCTGGCAAATTTCAGCATCACAAACAACCACGGCAGCGCCTGCGCCAGTTCCATGAGGCCAAAACCGATCGGCCAGATGATCAACTGCTTGCCCAGTGCCACGCCCGCCACAAAGGGCAACGCCGCACGCAGGCCAAACCGCGCGCCTGTGGCCAGCAGCGCCATATTCGCAGGGCCGGGCGTGCCGACCTGACTGGCGGCGAAGGCCGCGAATGTTAGAGCCGCGACACTCATTCTGTGGCCTTTTTGGGTTGGGCGTGACCGACGGCCAAGCTGTATCTGACCGTCGTATCAGAATTATTACCCCCACGCCAAAAATAGCGTGAGGGCAACGTGTTATTCGCGCAATCCCTTCTCACTGGGTGTCCGCCAGTTTCGCTTGGGCGCGCGCGGCCTTCTTGGCCTGCAATCGCAGCTTCCAGGGGGCGTCCCTTTCCCAGTCGCCCGCCATGATCGAGCCAAAGGGCTTGATCTCGTCCACCACATCCGCAAGGCCATAGCGCGCCATCTGATCGCGGACTGTTGCCGCCGGTTTATAGGCCGAAGGCAGTTCCGAGATGTCAATGTTCCCAGAGTAAAAGCGGACATCCAGCCCGTCGGTTTCCGCCGCAAAGATCTCTGACTCTGACCGCGCGCCCATAGCCCGCTTGTGGGCGGTCCGCGAAAAGTTGCGACCGGCCCCATGCGGCGCAAACCCGAGGTTGCGTGCGTTGGGTTCAGAGCGGATCAGCAGCACAGGCGCGGCCATGTTCAGCGGCACGATCTGGATGCCAGAACTGTCCGGCAGCATCGCGTTATCAATCGGGGTCGCACCCTTGGCGTGCCAGAACAAATCACCCTGCTTGAACACAAAGTTATGCTCGTTCCAGAACCGTTCCTTGACCGTGGCCGCCGCGAACACCGTCGCCGCCTGATGCAGGCAATTGTGGTTCGCCTTGGTCCATTTCCGGATCAGTTGCAGCGCCTCCCAATAGGCCTCGCCCTCTGGCGTGTCGGACGGTATCCACGCATTTTGCTTGGGCACCCCGATCGACAGCTTTTTGCGCCACGCCTCTGCTGCCCGCATCCCCAGTTTGTACAGCCCCGCCCCCGGCCCGCGAGAGCCGTGGTGGGTGACAAGACAGGTCGTGCCATTGGCCTTGGATATCCCGACAAAGGCAAAATGGTTGCCGTCGCCTTGGGTCCCCAACTGCTCTTGCGCGGCCTGCAAGATCTTCTTGTCGTTGAGAAAACGGTTTTCCCGAAACGCGTCATAAAGATCGGGCGACATGGTGTACCGCTGCCCGTTCGCACGCCCGCCAGGACCGAAATGCGTCGCCTTATGCACCGCATCCAGCACAGTTTTCGGGTCGCTGTCCGCGAATTCCGTTACCATGACCGAACAACAGATATCCGCGGAATGCATCCCCGGATGGATCGCCTTATGTGCCGCCACAACGCCACCCACAGGGATCGTGCCTACGCCCCCCGTCGGACAGGCGTCGGGCATGACAGCCCCGGCTCGCAGCGTTGGCGTCTGCATCAGAACGTCCATCGTCGCGCGCACCTTGGCGACGTTGTCCTCTTTTGCTTCGTCCTCTGCCTCTATGTTGATCTGATAGCCGGGATTATCCTGCAACGTGATGCGCGGGGCCGGCTTGTTCGCCGCCACCCATTGCTCCAGGTCCGGGCCAGTCAGCCCTTGCGCCTTCACATGTGCCAGTGCCGCCCCCAATTCGGGTCCAGGGGGAAATCCGAGATCTATCAAATCCTTGCCAGTGAGTGTCATTGTCCTATTCCATTTTACCTCTGTCTTGGTCTTGCCACCCTTTGCGGGGTCAGCGTTGAAATGCCGATACGTTAACGTGCGAAACGAAAAAGGGACCGGCTGCGAAAGCCGATCCCTAAAATTGGTAACCCTTTGGGGTTCGGCTTATTCAGCGGCCTCCGCTGCTGGGAAAACCGAAATAAAGGTGCGACCTTTCAGGCCTTTGTGGAAGGTCACATGGCCTTCGACGGTCGCAAAGATGGTGTGATCTTTGCCCATGCCAACGCCATTGCCCGGAAACATCTTTGTGCCACGCTGGCGCATGATGATGTTGCCCGGAATAGCGTGCTGGCCGCCATACAGTTTCACGCCAAGACGACGACCTGCGGAATCGCGACCGTTGCGGCTGGAACCACCTGCTTTTTTGTGTGCCATGGGGTGTTACTCCTTTTCAGCGTTGAGCGTCGTCGCTTGCTCAATCCAGTTATCACGTTCGATACGGCCCTTAAAGGACAGCTTGTCGTCCATGTAGGCGATGTCGGCAGGACCCCATGCCATAATCTGATCAAAGTGGAAGACGCCGTTTTCGTGCAGCAGGCCTTCCAGCTTTGGACCAACGCCAGAGATGCGCTTGAGATCGTCAGCGCCACCCTCACGGGCTTCGGTCAGCAGGTTGGCGGGTTTTGTCGCCTCGATCACCGCAGCGTCAGCCGACGCTTCGACGACCGCAGGCGCAGCGTCTTCAGTCGGGGCTGCTTTTTCACGCTTCGCCTTTGGCGCTTTGATCTTGCCATGCTGGGCAGAATCGGCGGGGTTTGCCTTGGGGCGGTTGTTGGACGCAGGCTGCAACGCGGCCAATGCTGCAACGGACAGGGATCCTGTCCCGATTGCCGCTTTGACGCCTGTGGCATCCGCACCGCTGGTCAGAATCTCGGTCACGCGCAGCAGGGTCAGCTTTTGACGGTGGCCCTTTGTGCGCTGCGAGCTGTGCTTGCGGCGACGCTTGACGTAGTGGATCAGCTTTTCGCCTTTGATCTGGTCAATCACTTCGGCCTGAACGCCTGCCCCCTCAACGAGGGGCGTGCCGACCGTGTCACCAACCATCAGAATTTCGTTGAACTGGATCGTTTCACCAGCATTGGCCGCAAGCCGTTCCACACGCAGCACATCGCCGCTGGAAACCTTATACTGCTTGCCGCCAGTCTTCATGACTGCGAACATTCGCGTCTTCCTTTGTCTTCCGCGTCCTGTGGCCCCCTTGCTTGCAAGGTGTTTTGGCATAGTTGCCGCCGCGAACAGCGCGCCCATGGGGCGTCATTACATATAAAACGGAGTCCAGTCACCCGGTCCGAGACGCGGCTTATCGGGGCAAACCCCGATTAAGTCAAGTCCGATTAGATCCAGACCGCATATGATGGACCAGCCCAGCGGGTCACAGTTCCTCGCCTTCAAGGCGCAACGCGGCCGCACTGCCCAAATCGCGGCTGATCGACACGAACAACTCATCAAAAGCGTTGAAAATCGCCTGATTCAGCGCCCGTCCTTCTTGCGTGTTGAAGAAATCCACATAGGCCTGCAGGTCGGCATCACTCAACGGTTGATAGGCCATCGCCAGATAGCCGAACAACCATTCAGACGTCTCTTTGCGAATCTCGGGCTCTTGCCCCCAGACATCCGCCAAAATCTGATCCGTGCTCAATTGCGGGGCAAAACGTGAATTCTGTGCAAGCCCTTCGTAAAAGGCGAAATTCGAATTCATTGCGCCGACCACGTTGTTTTCGATCATATCGCCCGTTCCGATAAAATCACGTAACAATTCGGCCCGTTCGTCGTCTTTGGCCAGCACATCCTTCGCCCGGTCGCGCGCGGCCTGTTCAACGTCCTTGTCCAGCATCGCCTGACGCGCCGAGAGTTCCAGTTGCACGATCCGCTTTCCCCGGTCCGAAAGAAAGAAATTCGTCAGATCCGCCAGATTGGTCGCGGCCAGATCGCTGTCCATCCGGTCACGCACGGTATTTTGCATGCCCTGCAGGTCATAAATGTCCGCAACAGTCGCCGCCCAACGCGCCCCGCCCTGCCCGCTGAACAACTCATCCTCCAGCGATACGCCGTAGGTCATCCCCTCTTGCCGCATGATCTCGATCAGATCCGGCAGCCCGATCGCCCGCACCAAAGTGTCAATCGGCGCTACGCTCTGCGCGAAAACGCCAACAGATGTTACAAGGTAAAAGAGACAGGCCGACAAGGCGCGGATAGTAGACATAGGTTAAAGGTTCCAAACATGAGTACGCGACAACAAAACGGTACCGCGTGCAGCCCGACAAGCCAAGGCAATCCCGATCACATCCGCGAAATCCCGCCTTTTGGTCCTACACCACCGATTATGAACAAACCGTGCAATTCAAGGAGGAGCGAAAAATTATCTTGTGAAATACAAAGCTTTTTGCAAAATCTCTTGCGCGTCGCAAAGCCTTCGCCTAAACGCCCGGTCAGATCCTTCGCGGAGAGATGCCGGAGTGGTCGAACGGGGCGGTCTCGAAAACCGTTGAGCCTTCACGGGTTCCCAGGGTTCGAATCCCTGTCTCTCCGCCACTATTCCCTATTGCATTGATATCGCTTAATATCCTATGTAATAAGGGAATTTTCCCTTGATTTGGGAACCA
>CALGTJ010000618.1 GCA_937901435.1 uncultured Rhodobacter sp.
GTAGACCCTGCCGCCTGCATCGCCAGCATGAACAGCGCCGCCGCGTCATAGCTTTCGGGGGTGTAAGGCGAGGTGCCGTCAAATCCACCAGCCTCCCCGAACTGGGTGATGATCTCTGTGCCCTTGCCGCCCGCGCCAGCGATCTGACCGAAAGAGCCGTTCAGGTCATTGCCCAGCGCATCCGTGATGCTTTCGCCGATCATGCCGCCCGGCAGACCAAAGGTCTCCCATGCGCCGGTGTCAAGCGCGGCACGGATGATGCCCAGACCGCCTTGGTCAAGATATCCGGCCACAACCAGAATATCGCCACCCGCAGAGGCCAGCGCGCCCACTTCGGCGGAATAGTCAGACCGACCGTCCTCATGCGCCGCCACGATGGTCACTTCACCGCCGATCGCCTCAAAGTTGGTCTGGATCGCATCTGCCAGACCCTTGCCATAGTCGTTGTTGGTGTAGGTCAGCGCGATAGAGGTGATGCCGCGCTCTTGCAGGATCTCGGCCATCAACTGGCCTTCGCGCGCGTCAGATGGCGCGGTGCGATAGAACAGGCCGCCGTCCTCGGTGTCCGACAGCGCGGGCGAAGTGGCAGATGGGGAAATCATCACCATGCCATTGGCCATCGCCACGTTTTTCAGGATCGCGCCGGTCACACCCGAACAATCGCCGCCGATGATACCCGCGACACCGTCCGCAATCAGACGCTCGGCGTTCGACGTGGCCAGACCGTTGTCGATACAGCCCGTATCCGCGCGCACAGAGGTCACCTTGGCCCCACCCAAAAGCGCGCCACTTTCGGTGACTTCGGCCATCGCTGTCTCTGCGCCAGCCGCCATATGGCCGGTCAGGCTTTCAATCGGGCCGGTGTACCCGAACAGCACACCAAGCTTGATCTCTTGCGTGTGGCTCTCGGCAAAGGCGGAACTGGCGAGCACGGCGGTTACGCCAACAGTTGTCAGAAAACGTTTCATTTTTATCTCCCAAGTTGGACTTAAGTCCTGCACGGAAAGTTAGTCATTCGCATCACAGAAGAAAAGCCCCCATTCTTGCCCGGCAAAAGCCCGCGAACGTCAACCATGCTTGACTCTTGGCACCGGACCCCCTTCTTTTGCCGGATGATCCTGCAAGGCCGCCCCACCCATCTCTTTGTGCTCGATTACGGGCTTTTCCATGTCCATCAGAACGGGCGCATCATCGGAATACCGGGCTTTGTGATCCGCACCGATGCGGGCGAGGTGGTGCTGGTGGACGGTGGTTTTCCTGCCAAATACGCCCACGACCCAGAGGCGGCCAGCCGCGAGGATCATCTGGGTGCATTCGGAGAGGTCCTGCACTGCGGCCCCGAAAACCGCCCCGAGGCACAGCTTGCCCTGATCGGCCTTACCCCGCAGGACATCACACATTGCATCCTGACCCATAGCCATATCGACCATATCGGCGCGCTGGATCAGTTTCTGCACGCGCCCATGATCCTTTCCGCCGCAGAGCGCGCCCTGCCCAAACCGCTGTATTGGGGCACGGTCCAGCCGATGGGCTGGCCAGAACGGGACTATGTGGAACTGCAGGACGACACCGCGATTGGCCCCGACTTTCAGGTGCTGCATACCCCCGGCCACACGCCCGGCCAGATCTCGTTGCGTGTCACCCTGCCCCAAACCGGCCCGGTGCTGATCGCCTCTGACGCCCTGTCGCGTCCCGCAGAATTACAGAGCAATTTCAACGGTGCGATGGATCCAAAACGCGCCCTCCAAAGTGCGCAGCGTTTGGCCTATGCCGCGAACGACAGCGCGGAACTGATGATTTATGGCCATTGCCCCACGCAATGGACCAGCTTGCGCAAGGCACCAGACGGCTATCAGTGACCCCTGCCATGGGCCGAAAACCCGCATTGCAAATCCCCATTGCAGAACCCCAGATCGGCTCATAGGCTGCCCCGCAAAAGGAGCCCCCGCCATGTCAGACATCCTTGCCGAAATCCGCCTGCCCACGCAGGAATTGCGCGATGATATTCCGTTTTTCACCAAGGTGCTGGGGATGCGGCTGGACATGATCTATCCGGCCGACAACCCCGAGGTCGCGGTGTTTTCTGGCCATGGCCTGCGCGTGCGGATCGGAAAGGGCGCGCCCGAGGCCCCCGGCACGATCCGGATACGCTGTGATGACCCCGACAGCTTTGCCGATGGCGCGCGGGAATTGACCGCGCCCAATGGCACAACGGTCGAGATCGACCATATCAACCCGCCGCTGGTGCTGCCCGAAACCATCCACAGCTTTGTCGTGCGCCGCCTTGCGGATCAGGCCCCGTGGATCGTCGGGCGTGCGGGCATGCAATACCGCGACCTGATCCCGGATCGGCTTGGCGGGTCGATCATTGCCAGCCACATCCGCATCCCCGACGGCGGCCCTGTGCCAGATATGGTGCACTATCACACGGTCGGGTTCCAGCTGATCTTCTGTTATCGCGGCTGGGTCGATCTGGTCTACGAAGATCAGGGCGAGCCCTTTCGCCTGCACGCCGGAAACTGCGTAATCCAGCCTCCCGAGATCCGTCACCGCGTTCTCTATGCCTCTGACAATATCGAGGTCATCGAAATCGGTGTACCGGCCGAACATATCACCACCATCGACCACCAGATGAGCCTGCCCAACGGTCCCGCCAATCCAGAACGCCGCTTTCAGGGGCAACGGTTTGTGCACCACAAGGCAGACGAGGCCACCCTCGCCCCGCACCGCCTGCACGGCTACCAAAGCCGCGACACAAGCATTGCCGAAAACACCCGGAACGTCGCCGGGGTCCATGTCATCACCCGCGCCAGCGGCACGCCTGACTGGCAAAGCCATGACGCCGATATCCTGTTCACCTTCGTGATGCAGGGCAGCATGACACTCGAGGGCGAAGGGCGCGCGCCTTATGATCTGCAAACAGGCGACGCCTTTGTGATCCCGCCCGGAATGAAAACACGCTACGCCACCCCCTCTGACGACATCGAACTGCTCGAAGTCTCGCTGCCCGGCACGTTTCAAACGGCCTGACCAGACAACACCCCTGTCCCTTTCATCTTGGCGAAAATACTCCGGGGTCCGGGGCAGAGCCCCGGCTGGTCGGATTGCTTCAGCAATTCGACCAATTTCATCACCCCTCAGGCATTACCCCCCGGACACCACGCGCCTTGCGATCATATCCGTCGCCAGATGCGCGGAATCCAACGCCCCCACCTGCCAGCCGGGCCAATAGCTGAACCAATCCCCGGCCATGAACACCTTGCGCCCGATCGGGTCGGCGGCGGCCATCTGCGAAAACACCTCTGGCTGGGTGTAAGCCGTGTCATTGGCCCATCCCCCCGCCTGATAGGGCATCTTGGCCCAGGCAATCGTCACGCCATTTCCTGCAAAGACCTTGTCGCGATAGCCCGGATGCAGCTTTTCCCCGCCCGCCAGCGCCGCTTCGATCCGCTGGGCGCGGGTCAACTTTTCAAATTCGGCCGCCCCTTCGCCCCGGTTATAGGCAGCGGTCAAAACGCCAGTCGGAGAGTTGAAACTATAGTTCGGATACCAGATCTGGCTGATGATCCCCTTGGTCCACGAAATCCCGCCATAAATCCGGTCTTCCTGCTCCCAAAACCGAGAGCGCCCCTGAAAGCCCACCTTGCAGGCCGGGGTGATATAGACCTCTGACAAGATCTGGCGCGTCACCGGGTTCATGAAATTCCCCCCAAGTTGCGCCAGCAGAGGGGCCGACAGGGTCGCAATCACATAATCCGCCGTCATCGTCTGCCCGCCCACAAGACGCACAATCGACAGGTCATCCTCGATATCGATGCCGCTGACCGGGCTGTCCGGAATGATCAGATCACCAACGCTCTGACCATTGCCGATCTCCGCGCCCAGAAAGCCTTTCCAGATCATATCCATGCCGTCCACGGGCTGCATCAGCGAGGTCTGCCAGAAATATTCCAGATCGTCGAACATCTCTGAATTCCAGAAATCAGACCTCATCACATCGTCCAGCGACAGGGTCGGCCAGGGCCGTCCGGGCGTTTTCACGTCGCCCGGATCAATGGCATAGCCCGCGCGGATATAGTCGTTCTGCAAGGCCGCGCCAGCATAGACCAGTTGCGCGCCCTCTTGGGTCAACTGGCCAAAATGGCTTAGCATCGCCAGAAACGCCTCTTGGTCCCCCACCGTCATCGCAGTGTCCAGCTTGCCCTGATCAGAGACCTTGGCCAACAATTCCGCCAGATGCCCGCGCAGGTCATTCTTGAGACGACGCGCCTGAACCGGGCGGCCCCCGTTCCATGCGTCGTTCTGCACCAGGTTGGCCTTATCCATATACAGATAGGGCTGAAGCCTGACACCGAACTCTTTGCAGTAATCCAAGACCCGTGCGTGATGCTGCGGGATGCGGCCCGGCCCGGCGTTGAGGTAATTGTCTGGCGAGTCCGGCGGGACATCCCCCACCTGTTCAAAGCGCATGGTGGTGTCGCTGTTCCAGTCCCACTCGCGGTAACTGTCCCCCTCGCGCAGGGTCAGGCTGCGCCCACCGGGGCAGTCCGTGGCCTCTAGAATGCGCACCGACGCCCCGGCGCGGGCAAGACGCATCGCACTGCACAGCCCCGCAAGGCCAGCGCCGATCACGATGACGGTTTTGCCCGACAAGCTGCCATTGGGCAAAGGCGCAACCGTATTGCCTTGGGCAAGGGCACCCTGCCCCATCAGATCAAAGGCAGACAGCGCCATATACGCAGCCCCCAGACCCCCGACAGAGGCAAGACCATGAATAAAGACGCGGCGGGTTAAAGGACGGGAATTCAAAGACATATCAAGTCTCCAATGTAAGGGAATTTGAAAAAACATGAAACACGATCCGGGATCAGTATAGTCACCCGCGATTGTCTGCATGTCTGAAACAAGACAAACAGAGGTATATTTTAAGTTGTGAATTCAATTCAGGGGTGTTTAGTGATCCCTAAAGGCGACCACATGCCAGCGCCCCCAAAAAGCGCCAACAGCATCCCCCACGCTCAGGCTGCGGGGCGCACCGCGACACTGCGCCGTTCCCGGCTCCAGATGATCAGGCCAGAGACCACGACGACGAGCGCGCCAAATATGGTCATTTGATCCGGCACATGGGCAAAAACCAGATAACCCGAGGCGGTCAGATACAGCAAGAAAGAGTAGGTAAAGGGCATCAGCGTGTTCGTCGGCGCAAACCCATGCGCGCGGGTCAGCAACTCGTGTCCGGCCCATGCCCAGATACCGAGGGCCAGCATGAACCCCCATTGTGCAACGCTTGTGGGGGTCTGCCAGAACCAGACCCCAAAAGGCAGCATCGTTACTGCGCCGGTAAAGCCCAGATAGAACTGCATCGTTTCGATCGCGACCTTGCCCGACAGTTTGCGCGTGATGATCGAATAAAGCGCCATTGACAGCGCGTTATAAACGCTCAAAAGCGCAAGCCACTGAAAATCCACGCTGAACGGGCGCACAATGATCAGCACCCCGACAAAGCCCAGCACAATCGCGCCCCAGCGCACCGGGCCGACGCGTTCGCCCAGCAGGGGCCAGCTGAGGGCGCAGACGATGACGGGGGCAGAGAACATGATGGCCGAGGTCAGCGTCAGCGGCAGGTATTTGAGAACAAAGAAATTGACCACCGTCGCCGACAACAGCAGGAACGCGCGCAGCAAGACCAGCCCCAGATGATCCGTCTTGAGGTGCCTGAACGACCCGCCCGTTACAAGGATCTGCCCCATCGAGATCACAAAGGCCCCGGCGTAACGCATAAAGGCCAGTTGGAACGCGTGCAAACCACCGACCACCAGCCATTTCACGGAAGTATCCACCAACGCGAACAGAAAATAGGCACCGAGCATCATCACGATGCCCAGACCCGGTCGGTTCTCGTTGGCCCGCGCCGCGATTGCGCGCATCAGAGGGCCGCCCCTTTGGAACGGCCCGACATCGGCTTATGCGCCAAAGTGTTTGGTAAAGAAATCAACCTGTTCAGGGACGAGTGTCTCGCCGCGCCCTGCGTCAAGGGACGCCTGCAACGCGGTTTTCGCACATTGCGCCATGATGCTTTCGACCCCGGCTTCCTCTGCCATCTGCACATAATAGCCCACATCCTTGCGCGCATTCTTGACCGTAAAGGCCAGCATTTCCGGGTTGCCCTCTACTGCATAGGCTTTGACGAAATCCATCATGCCAGAGCGCAGCGGTCCGGCGGACATGACGTCATAAACAGACTGCCGCGCAACCCCCATTTTGTCCGCCATGGCAAAGGCTTCGGACATGGCGTTGGCGGTGGTCATCGCGAAAAAGTTGTTGATCAGCTTGATCGTGTGTCCAGAGCCAAGCGCGCCAAGGTGAAAGACGTTCTCGCCCAGATCATCCAGCACCGGTTTGACCTTGTCATAGGCGGCCTTGTCGCCTGCGCCCATGATATTGAGCAGTCCGTCCTTGGCATGCATCGGCGTGCGCCCCAAAGGCGCGTCCATATAGGTGCCCCCGGCGGCAGTGACTTCTTCGCCCAAGGCGCGTGTCGAGTCGGGCAAAGAGGTGCCGAAGTCAATGACAACAGCGCCCTTGCGCAGCCCTGCGATCACACCATCCGCGCCGCGCATCCGGCTTTCGACCTGCTCAGAGGTGCTCATACACAGCATGACGATGTCGCTGGCGGCGGCCACCTCTCGCGCAGTGCTGACCTCTGTCGCGCCCCGCGCAACGGCGGCGTCCACATTCTCGCGCGACCTGTTGGCGATCACAGTCAGGCTATAGCCCAGCCCCTGCATCCGCTCGACCATCGCCGCGCCCATCAGGCCGAGGCCAATAAATCCGATTGTTGGTTTGCTCATATCAATCTCCTCTTTGACCATCAGCCTATCTCGTGGACAGCGCCAGCGCCACAGCCCAGCGACGCCGCGTTTTCGAATACCCCGATCTGTGTCTCGACCTCCAGCGTCACTGCCAAGGTCCGGCGCGCGTCGTTTGCGTCGATCAGAGGCGTGGCCCCGTCCAATACGTCCAGAAAATGCGTAAGTTGCGCGGTAAGGGCATGTGTCTGGGGCACGTCTTCGCATTGAGGCGTGGGGGCTTGCGACCAATCGGATGATCCGCTCCAGACAGTCAGCGAGGGGAAAGACACCGCGCCCTTGCTGCACGAAATCCACAGGCAATCCTGCCCAGTGGCGCCGATATTGGGGTTCTCGCGCGTGGCGGATTCAAAGCCCCATGGACTGGGTGCGCTATCGGCAAAGCTCATCGAGGCCAAGGCACCATTTTCAAAACGCAGGGATATGATACCGCTTTCGACCCGGCCCGCACCCCGGATCGGTTGCGCCCCCATGGCAGCAACCTCGCTCACCTCTCCGAGGACAAAGCGCAGCAGATCAATGTCGTGCACCATATTGATCATCACGGGTGACCCGCTGGTTCCGGCGCGCCAATTGCCGACGAAATATTCATCCGGCTTGCGGACAGCCCAGATGCCCGTTGCAAGAACAGGCTGCCCGATGGTGCCGCCGCGCACAATTTCGCGCAGGCGCTGGACAGAGGCGTGATAGCGGCGGTGATGGCCGGTCAGAACCGGCAGACCAGAGGCGGCAGACGCCGCCACGATGCGATCAGCCCCTGCCAGATCGACCTCGATGGGCTTCTCGATCAGGCAGGGCCAGCCACGTGCCAGACAGATCTCGGCGTGATCAGCATGCAGGGCAGAAGGCGTGGCAAGGATCGCGCCGTCAACAGCGACATCCACGTCAGAGAGGTCCGCAAAACCGGGCACGTCGTAAACGCTGCGTAAACTGGCGTCCGGATCGACCACCCCCGCCAGCACCGCGCCGGGGTGATCCAGAACAGCCTGCACGTGGCGCGACCCGATCAGGCCGAGCCCCGCCACAAGGATCCGTTTCACATGACTGCCCCGATTTGCCATGGCACGAATTCATAATCGCCCAGACCCTGCGCCTCGGATTTGGTCATTTCACCAGAGGCCACGCGCAAGAGCATCTCGTAGATCTCGCGACCCTTTTCCTCTAGCGACACGCCTCCGCTCAGCATCTCGCCCGCGTTCACGTCCATATCGTCTGACATGCGCATATACATCTCGGTGTTGGTCGAGACCTTGATCGTCGGCGCAGGTTTGGACCCAAAGGCAGAGCCGCGCCCGGTGGTAAAGACCACAAGATTACAGCCCCCTGCGATCTGCCCCGTCACAGAGGCCGGATCATAGCCGGGCGTGTCCATGAAGGTGAAGCCTTTGGCCGTCACGGGTTCGGCGTATTTATAGACACCCGTTAAAGGCGAGGTGCCCCCCTTGGCCGCAGCGCCCAGCGATTTTTCGAGGATCGTGGTCAGGCCACCCTTTTTGTTGCCCGGTGATGGGTTGTTGTCCATCGAGCCTTTGTTGCGCTCTGTGTAATCCTTCCACCACTCGACCCGGTCGATCAGGCGCTGGCCCACCGCCGTGCTCACGGCGCGGCGGGTCAGCAGGTGCTCTGCGCCATAGATCTCTGGCGTTTCCGCCAATACGCCTGTACCACCTTGGGCGGCGAGCAGGTCGCAGGCATAGCCCAAAGCGGGGTTCGCCGTCACGCCGGACCACGCGTCAGAGCCACCGCATTGCAGGGCGACCATCAGTTCGGACGCGGGGCAAGGCTCTCGCGTGGCTTGGTTGGCCAGTGGCAGCATGGCGCGGACCTTAGCGATACCAAGGTCGATGGTCTTTTGCAGACCCGCGACAGACTGGATATTCATCACTTGGAAGGTCTCGGATTGCTTCAGCCCATAGGCCTCTAGCAGCCAGTCGATCTGGTTCATCTCGCAGCCAAGCCCGACCATCAACACGCCCGCGTGGTTGGGATGGCGCGCATAGCCCCACATGACGCGCTGCAACGCCTCGAACCCTTCGCCGTCGCCCGCCATACCGCAGCCTGTGCCATGCACAAAGGCCACGACGCCGTCCACATTGGGGTATTGCGCCATCTCGTCGGGACCAAAGGCATCGGCAATCCGGCGCGCGGCGGTGGCGGAACAGTTCACAGACGTCACGATGGCGATATAGTTGCGCGTGCCGACGCGACCACTGGCCCGCTTGTAGCCCATGAACGTGTCCGGCGTCGTGGCCGGAGTAACGGGGCGCATATCGGTGCCGAACTCGTACTCAGCCTCGGTGTTGCGGAACTCGACGTTTTGCGTGTGCACATGCTCGCCCGCGGCAATATCCTGTGAGGCGAGGCCGATGAATTGCGCGTATTTGCGGATCTGATCGCCCTTCGCAATCGCGCGCGTGGCGACCTTGTGACCTGAGGGGATCATCGTTGTGGTGGTCACGCCTTCGACCGGATGCCCGACTTCGAGGGCGCGGGTGGCGGTGACGACATTGTCTTCGGGATCGAGGCGGACGAAATCTTTCATACCGGGCCTTTTGCGTAGAGGGTTAGTCGGGGAGCACTGTCAATGAGGCGGTGGAATACCTTAGGACATAGGGTTTATCGAGCGGTTTTGCTGCCGGATAGGTGTCGCCAAAGAAAGCGACGTAGCAATCATATCCTGCAATCTCGTCCTCGTACCAGCAATGAATGACAATGCCAAATTCAGAGCGCACGGTGTCATCATCCCAGATCGCATCGCGGCGCACTTTGGTACCCGGCATCAGAGGATAGTCGTCGCTGGTGGTCATCGCGGGTCTCTTTTCTCAGGCGCAGAACGGCGCGTCCGAGGTCCAGCGGTGAATGTCGATGTGGGGGCGCTCTGCCAGACGGGCGCGCGCCTCTTCCCACATCGTTTTCCATTCGCGCCAGTCGCGCAATTCCGTGTCTGGCTTCGCGCGCGAACGGGCGATGAAGTCGGGGAAATGCCCACGCCCGGTCGGCTGACCCGTGACGTTGAACCGGATGTCAAAGGACCAGCGGAACCCATCCGTCTGGTTGGCAAGCGAGCCATGAGGCGTGAGCGGGTGAAACAGCACCGCGCCGCCGGATTTCACAGGCAGCGGCAAGGCTGTGGACGCATCGACAAAACCATCTGCAATGCCGGTCTGGGTCTTGGCGCAATGGGGCAGGATGTCCTGATCGCGCGTCTTGGGCTGCACTTGCAGACAGCCGTTTTCGACCGTCGCGTCCGTCACCGCCAGCCAGACCGTGACCATATCCGTGCTGTCAGCCTCTTCCAGCGCGACGGCGCGATCCTGATGCCAGTCGGTCGCGGTGATATGGGCGCGGACCTCATCCTGTGCGAGGTCTTGCGCGGGCGGTTTGATGCGCACATGCTGGATCGGGTTGCTGGTCAGCTCTGGCCCGATCAGGCATTCCACCGCGTCCAGCAAGCGCGGCGCGGTGAGCATGTCAAACACCGCAGGACCAAAGTGAAACGGCGTGTCCGCGTGGATCTTGTCGCCGGGCAGGGAAATATCCATGGGCTGGAACCAGTCGCATTTGGCGCGATACGCCTCTAGCAATTTACCCCAGAAATCCAATGTTTCCGGCGGCGTGGTCACCCGTCCCTGTGCGAACCACCCGGCATAAAGCCGGTTCAGCAGCGCGCCATATTCCGCGCGCACCGGATCAAGCACTGTGGCTTGATCCAGCACATTTTCCACCACCAGATACCCGTGGGTGTTAAAGAAATCGATCTGTTGCGTGGTTAGCATGAGGGTGCCCTAGTTCAAAAGGATCTCGACAATCGGAGGCCAGATCAGCAGCACCGAAAGCGCGCACAACTGGATCAGGATGAAGGGCAGGAACCCCTTGAAGATATCCGTCAGCGAGATATGCGGTGGTGCCACCGATTTAAGGTAGAAGGCGGCCGGGCCAAAGGGCGGCGACAGGAAACTGACCTGCATGTTCATGCAAAACAGCACGCCGAACCAGACCGCCAGATACTTTGGCTGCAACTCTCCGATCAGGCCGATCTCTTCGATTGGCAGACGCTGCACGATGGGCAAAAAGACCGGGATGATCAGCAGAACGATGCCGACCCAATCCATGAATGCGCCCATGAACAAAAGGATCAGCATCATCACCAGAATGATCCCCATCGTTGGCAAATCGGCCCCAATGATCAGGTTGGCCACGAAAACCGGACCGCCCGCAATCGTATAGGCCCCCGCCAGTGCCGCCGCACCGATGGTCACCCAGATGATCGTGCCGGTGGATTTCATCGTCCGCATCAGGCTGTCCCACAGACCGTCGCGCACAGCCGGAAAGGTCATGGTCAGCGCCAGCAGCAGGAACAGCGTCACCATGGTCTGAATGATTCCGAGACCCTCGAAGTCAAACATCACCTGCGGCAGCACCAGAACCACGGCGACATAGCCAAGCAACAGTGGCGCGCGCTGTTTGATCGCAGCACCCCACTCTGGCATCGATTTTTGATAGAGGGTCATCAGGATGTAGACCGAGATCGCGCCCATGCCGGCCGCCTCGGTGATCCCGGTGATCCCACCGTAGATCGAGCCCAGAACGACGCCGATCACGATAATCGGCGCGACAAGGCCCTTGCCCATGCCCCAGCTTTTGGCTGCCTTGTCTTTGCCAAAGACAAAAAAGATCAACCCCAGCGCCGCCGTCACAATCCCGGCAAGCCAATAGACATGGTGCGGCATCCCAAGGGTGATGGGATCAACGCCCTCGCCCATATTGGCGTTCTGGCCGGTGACGGTAAAGAACAGCACACGCAGGAACAGCACCGAACAAAACCCGGCGGCCAAGATCGTCAGGAAGGACAGAAAGAGAAAGCCCTTTTGCTTGCCCTGCGGCTCTCCGGGGATCGGATCTGGCAGGGGGGCATCCTCTGGGCGCAATTGCGTGCGCACGATAATGTAGATGATAAAGAAAGACGCCAGCATGAAACCCGGCAGGAAAGACGCGGTAAACAGCGCCTTGATCGAAGTTTCCGTAATAAGACCATAGATGATCAGCACGATCGAGGGCGGGATCATCGTGCCAAGCGAACCAGAGGCGCAGATCGTCCCGATTGCAAGGTTCTGGTTATAGCCAAGCCGCAACATCTGCGGCAGCGCGATCAGGCCCAGCAGCACGACCTCGCCCCCAATGATGCCCGACATGGCCGCCATGATCACAGCCATGATCGAGGTCACGACGGCGATGCCACCGCGCAGCCCGCTCATCCAGACGTTCAGCGAGGAATACATCGCCTTGGCAATGCCGGACCGTTCCAGCAGCGAGGCCATAAAGATGAACAAGGGGATCGATATCAGGACATAGTCCGTTAAAAGTCCGTATATCTTTTGCGCCAGAATATTCAGCGGCCCCGATCCCGGTCGGCGGGTCAACAAGCCTTCTCCGAAATCCAGAGGGTTCAACAAAAGACCGGGCTCGAATTTCATCACCAGCACAACAACCGCCAGAAAGGCAGAGGCAAGGCCCAGCGGCATCCCGATGGCCAACAGCACGAGAAGGCCCAGCAGCAGAACCAGAGAGATTGTTCCGATATCCATCAGTCTTTTCCTGCTTTGGTGTTTTGTGGAGCAAGATCGCTCAGGTCATCCAGATCCGCGCCGACACTGGCGCGCAGTCGGTTCAATTCGTCCTGATCAATGTCATCCGCCGCGGTGTGGATGACCGGCTCTGCGTTCCAGTCAGAGATCAGATTGACGATGGCCTGTATCGCCACCAGCACGACGACCAGCAGCACCATCGGCTTGATCGTTGCTGGGATGGGCGGGTCAAAAGCGGTGCCGAACGTCTCCCAGCGGTAAAACTTGGCAAAGGCCTCTCCATAGCCGCCATAGACCAGAAAGAAGGCGAACAGCACGATCAGCGTGGTCGAGATCACATCAAAGGTCCGTTGCAGCCAGCGCGGCACGATATCGTAAAGCAGATAGATGCGGATATGGCTGCGCTGTTGCATGGCGTATAGCCCGGCGCAGAGAAACACAAAACCCGCCAGCCAGAGGCTGAGCTCGTTGGCCCAAAGCGTGGGCTCTTCGAAGACATAGCGCAGCACGACCTCGTACAGCATGACCATCGTCAGCACGACGACCATCACCATGGTCACCCGGCCGATAAAGACAGAAAGACGGTCCGCGGCCCGCCAGCTTTCAAACTCCATCGCGGCGCGTTTGACCGTGCGCACCCCGAAAAAGGCAAAGGCGGGGATCCCGATCAGGGCCAGCCAGTCGACGATATCCGCATAGCCGCCAAACAGACCGGGCAGACCGGGCGTCACGTCGCTGCGCGTGAATTGCGTGCTGAGACGATCAAGGTTCGAGCCGTCCGTCGGAGGATTCCAATCCAGCGTAAAGGCCGGAATATGCCATGCAAGCCATGCCGCGCAGGCGATAAAACCCAATGGCACCAGCCATTCGATCAGGCTACCTGATTTCTGTTCCATATTTCCTCCCCCCGGATGCAGTTTTCCGCAATGCCGCTTTGGTACGGCTTGATCCTTGTTCGGACCTCGCACCCCTCTTTGGGGCGGTGCCGATATCTTTGCTGTGCGGCGCTGTCCGGGGTATTTTCGTACCCCGCTTCAAACGAGCCGCAAGTGATATGCTACCTGTTCGGGGGCATCATCCTGCCCGTACAGGAATGGGACCCCGAGAACGGGATCCCATATTTTATTGATCAGACGAGGCCTTACTTGTCTGCAACCAGACCCAGCTGTGCAAGGTAGGCCATGTGCGAGTCAACCAGCGCCTTGGCTTCTGGTGTTGTCGCGAACTCTGGCCATGTGGCCTGTGCAGCGGCACGGAACTCGGCCAGATCGGCAGTGCTCCACTCGGACAGGGTAACGCCCTCGGCACGCAGCTTTGCGGCGGCTTCGGCATTTGCCTTTTCAAAGGTCAGCGCGGTACGAAGGGCAAGCGCCTCAAACGCCACCTTCATGATCCGCTGATGATGCTCTGGCATCTCGTTGTAAACTTCGAGGTTACAGGCAAGGTGGTCAGAGGGCATCGAGTGAAAGCCGGGGAAGTTGGCATATTTCGCGATGTCGTACAGACCCAGACCCACGTTGTTGGCCAGACCAGAGGCGTCAGCCCCGTCGATGATGCCGGTTTCCAGCGCCGTGAAGATCTCTGTGAAATCCATCACGATGGGCGTGGCACCCAGTTTTTCAAAGATCTTGGTTTCCATGCCCGGAGGCGAGCGGAATTTCCAATCCTTGAGGTCAGAAATCTGCGCGATGGGCTTGGTCGAGGCAAAGCTTTCCTGACCATAGATCCACCAGCCGATCAGCTCCATGTTGTACTTGTTGTACAGCGGCTTGGCAGCTTCGCGACCGCCACCGTAATACAGCCACGACAGCTGCTGGTAGGGTGTGGAATAGCCGCCCATGATGTCGCCCACGAACTGGAACGCAGGGTTCTTACCCGTCTGGTACCCACCACCGGTAAAGTCACAGTCCAGAATGCCGGACGCCGCGGCGTCGAATGTCTCGACGGTTTTCACGACGGACGAGGACCAGAACATTTCGACGGTGATTTCACCATTCGACATCGCCTGGATATCATCGACGTATTGCTGCGCCAGCTTGCCCGAAACTGTTTCCTGCGCGTAGTGGCTTTGAATGCGCAGATTCGTGGCGCTTGCGCTTGTCGCGAGCCCAGCCGCAACGGTTGCCGCAACTGCGACTTTCGTAAAGGTTGTCATATAGTCCTCCCAAAGATTTATTGGTGCGCGACGGCTTTTCCCGCCGGTTTCGCGCAGTGTTCCGGGACACTAGCAACGCAAGGCCAAGCGAACAACAAATTATTCGAATTTGTTGAAATTCTGAAACTTTGGTATAACTTCAAAAATCTGGCAGTATTTACGGCCAATTTCGGAGGTTTTATGGATTCTGCCGCATTGCGCGCCTCATCGCACGACATTTATCAGGACCTGCACCATCAGCTTTTGAACGGATTCTTTGCGCCAGGTGTCAAAATCAAGCCAGAGGACCTGCGCAAGGCGTATGGGTGTTCGGCCAATACGATTCGCGACGTTCTGTTGCGGCTGACCTCGGCCGGGCTGACCACCTTCGAAGAACAACGCGGTTTTCGCGCCGCCCTCAGCACCCCGCAGCACCAGCATGACGTGGTCCGGTTCCGTATGCTTCTGGAACAAGAGGGGGCGGTGCAATCCATGCGGTATGGCGGCGTCGCA